>CAZBNQ010000001.1:0-5985 GCA_964493035.1 uncultured Hyphomicrobiales bacterium
TTGTGTGCTTCTGAATTAAGGAATATTAAAATATCAAACTATAAGTTTGAAATTAAATCAATAAGTCCCAATCCTGCAAATAGTTCAAATATTAAAGTAGTTTATTCAATCCCATTCCAATCAGAAATTCAAATGGAATTGTATGATGTGCTAGGCAATAGGATTGCTTTAGTAAATGAGAAACAACATAGTGCTGGAGAGAATGAAATCACTTTAGATAAGTTCAATCTCAATGCATCTGTATATTTTATTGTTCTTCGTATGGCTAATATGACGACTACGCAAAGATTTATAGTTAACTAATTTGTTAGCTAATTCGAAATTGGCATAATATTTTCTTCATTATAGATGCATAAAAAGTCGGTTTTTGTATTTTGGTGAAAGAAATGAGAATTAAAAAATTCATTGCAAGAAATCTAAAAGAAGGCAAAGCCTTAATATTAAATGAATTGGGCGAAGAAGCCGTAATTCTTTCTAGTAGAACTGCAAAAAATCCGGAGACCGGCTCGGAATATATCGAGATTGTCGCCGCTTTGGATGATAGTCCGAATAAGAAAATAAAGCAACAAAAAATTGATGAAGAAACAAATATTGGCGAATATCAACCAAGTCGAATCAAGCATGAAGAAAAACATTCTCATCAGCTTAGCGATAGGATTTTAGACGAAATTTATAGAATACAGAACCAGATATTTCAAATGAATGAAAATATGAAGTTCAAGTATTCAGGAGCATTAAACAGCAGTCTATCTGATTTATATAAATTGATGCGCAGGAATGAATATAGTGATGAATTTTCATTGCGAATTATTGGAGCTCTGGCGCAGTCAAACTTGCCTCCAAATGCTGAATATGCATCAGAAAAAGTAATTGATGCAATTTTGAATAAGTTGAAATTTGAACTTCCTCTGCAATCTTCTGATAAGCAGCAAATAATATTTTTTACCGGAACTACCGGAACAGGCAAAACTTCTGCATTAGTTAAGATAGCTGTTGTATGCAAATTGCTTCTTAAGGCAAACATTATGATTGTATCTGCTGATAATTATAAAGTAGCAGGCGCCGAACAATTGCAAACTATTGCGTCTATTGCCAGTATTCCTTTTGCTAATGTATTTAGTCCGGATGAACTTGCTTCATTGATAAAAGACGAAAGCAGAAGGGACTTTATATTTGTCGATACTGTAGGCAGAAGCCAAAATGACAAATCCCAATTAGAAGAAATAAAGTCATTTATTGAAACAGCTAATCCAAATAAAGTATATTTAACGATAAATGCAAATTCAGCTCCAAGCAGTATCATTGATACTTGCGAAGCATTTTCGGGTATTGGAGCCAATTCAATTGTACTAACAAAATTGGATGAGCTTGCTATGCCTGGAACAACTATCGAATCGCTTAGCAAGCTGAGCCTGCCGATTGCATATTTATCTAACGGGCAAAGAATACCGGAAGATATCGAGCCCGCAGACTTTGCTAAAATGAAAGATTATGTCCTCAGACTCAAAGAAGGGGATAGAAATGCCTAATTCTAATACACCATTTGCAATTACAATTTGCAGCGGCAAAGGTGGAGTCGGCAAAAGCGTTCTATCGGCCAATCTTGCATCTGCAATCTCAAAAAAAGGAGCAAATGTATTGCTTTGGGATGCAAATATTCATTTTCCAAATCTGCATTTGCTAATGGGAATTGAACCTCCGGTAAGGCTTAATGATGTAATCGCCGGTAGAGTGCCTATTAATAAAGCGATCTATAGTATTGCCAATAATTTTTCTATTATTGCAGAAGCACCTGCCAGTGGTATTCAAGAAAATGAGTTTGAATATGATTTGTTGGATATCTATAAGGAATTGGTTCTTGACACAAATTTTGATGTTGTAATCATTGATACACCCGCCGGCGCTGGTGATATTGTGTTGCAAGCTGCTAATATTGCGGATAGAATCGAAATTGTGATTACCGACGAACCAACTTCATTACTTGATGCTTATGGATTGATCAAAATATTCTTAAATCAAATAAATGTCGAAAAGATTAATCTATTGGTAAACAATATCATTGATTTTGAAGATGGCAATGATATAGCTACAAAACTTAATATGGCAACCAATAAGTTTTTAGAACTAGAAATACCTGTTTCTGGACTAATACCATACGATAGGATAGTAAGGCAATCAATTTTGAAACAAGAATTATTTTATGAAATATCACCTGACAATGAAGTAGCTGAAGCTGTTGAAAAATTAGCTGAAAATATACTATCAGAAATAGATAAAAGAGAAGAAAATTTAATTACGAAATGAGTGAATTGACAAATAATTATTTTATTTTTCAATCGTTAATAAAGCAAAAACGATAATGGCAAAAGAAGAAAAAAAGGCGTTGACTCCTGAAGAAAAAAAGCGTGAAAAAGAGCTTTTAGAAAAAGAAAAAAGAGAAAAAGCTGAAATTGAAAAGCTGAAAAAAGAAAAGGAGAAAAAACGCAAACGGAAAGAAGCTAAGGCAAAAGCCAAGCAAAAGGAAGAAATTAAGATGATTAAGAGCAGAGTGAGCTTGCCATTTAAGCTACATCTGCAAATTACTCTTCTTATTAGCTTTTTTTCTTTTATTGTGCTTTATTTCTGGATAGAATTAGATATTAAAACTTCTTTAATATATTTATTTTTCATATTTTCGTTCTTTTACTTAGGCGTTGGTGCTGTAATGGTTGCCTTCTATTACATGCTGAGCGAAGATAAAAAACAAGAATTGATGGAAATCAAAAGATTAGAGGAAGAAAGGCAAAAGCACGAAGAACAAATGAGACAAGATGAAGAATTGGCTCGTCTCGAAGAAATTGAACGTGATATTGCAGCTAAGAAATTTGCTGATAATAATAATAATTCTAAATTAGAATTGACTAATGGTGAGTCTAATAATTTAGATACTCCATTGCTCGAGCAGTCTGCTGATTCAATTGTCGAAATGCCTGATTTCTCGGGCTCGACTCTTGATGAAAACATGTTGATGGAACAAGAACTGGCACAAATGAAAGAACAAAACGAACTTAACAATGCTCTTGAAGGTGATAATTCATATTTGAACGAAATATTCGATCCGGAATTTAAACCATAATTTTTTTGTAAGTATGAATGAATAATTTTGACGAAATTTTAAGCGGTTTTTATGGCTGTCTCGCAAAATAATAATGTAAATACCCATGAACTATGGGTTAAGTATAGTAATTCTAAAGAGCTCGAAGTAAAGCATCAATTAATGATGCATTATATCTGGCTGGTTAAGTATGTACTTCAGCAGATTCCTCTTCCGACTAATTCAATTCTTGGTGAAGATGACTTTTTGAGTATTGGAATTTTGGGTTTGAACGAATCTATCGATAGATTTGAGCTCGATAGAGGTGTCAAATTTGAATCCTATTCTATTCCTCGGATTAAAGGAATTATTCAGGACGAGTTAAGAAAATTGGATTGGCTATCGCGCACTGCTCGAAAAAAAGCTCATGATTTCCTTCAGGCTAAAGATGCCCTTAGCAGTCAGGAAGGTAGGGAAGTTAGTACCGAAGAAATTATGCAAAAGCTTAATGTTTCTCCCGATAAATATCAGTCTTATCTTGCTGCTGCTGCTGCTGCAAAGTCTTCTTTGTCTTTGTCGGAGTCTCAAGTGCAATATAACGAAGACGATGATGAATATGACTTGCTCAACGAAATTGCTGATACAGACCAAGAAAACTACCTTTCTCAAATTGAAAATGATGAAAGGATTGAGTTTTTGACTTCTTATTTGAATAATTTGAATGAGAAAAAAAGATTGGTGATGACTCTTTATTACTACGAAAATTTGACTTTTAAGGAAATTGGAAATGTAGTGAATGTATCTGAGAGTAGAGTCTGCCAAATTCATACTCAAGTTGTCAATGATTTGAGAGTAAAACTTAAAGAGTTCGATAATGCTTGATGCGAAAATTAGAAGAAAGCTGGAATCGCTCACCGAGCTTCCGACTATTCCTACAATTATGTCGCAGGTACTTTCTGCATTAGACAATCCGAAACTAAGCGCAGCTCAGCTTGCTTCGATTATTGAAAGAGACCAAGCATTGGCAGCTAAAGTGCTCAAAGTTGCCAATTCTCCATTTTATGGCTTTGCCCGTAGAATTTCTACAATCGATCTCGCTGTTGTTATTTTGGGTGTCAATGCATTAAAAGAAATTGTTATGAGTCTGCTTGTCCAAAAATTCTTTTCAAGACTTAGAGCTTCTTTGTTCGATATTAAAGCATTTTGGCATTATTCAGTTTTTTGTGGTGCTGCTGCGAGATTATTAGCTCGCAAACTAGGCTATAAACTAGCAGGCGAAGCATTTGTTGCCGGCTTGACTCATGATATCGGTATTCTTATCCTGATTGAGCATTTCAGAACTAAATTTACCGAAATAAGAAAATTACAGTCTACTCTCGGGTTACCGTTAGTGATCGCTGAAAAAAAAGTGCTCAACTGCACTCATGCCGATATAGGTGCATGGATTGCCGAAAGATGGAATCTTCCGTCTAAGCTTTGCGTGGCTATAAGCAATCATCATATTCCATATCTCGAAATTCAAAAAAATATTTCCGAAATGACTGAGCATGAAGTCAATTTTAATGAAATTGATCAGCCGCTTACTGCGATTGTATCCATGTCTGAATGGTTTGCCGATCAATTAGGTTTTAAAAAATGGGATATGTATATAGCAAATACTCCATATTACCTCTCTAAAGAAGTATTCGAAGACTTAAACGAAGATGATATTTTAAGTCCGGATAGTGCTTTTGAAATATTAAAAC
Organism: uncultured Hyphomicrobiales bacterium; assembly: GCA_964493035.1. Classification (GTDB taxonomy): domain Bacteria; phylum Bacteroidota; class Ignavibacteria; order Kapaibacteriales; family UBA2268; genus JAUQWR01. The sequence continues at coordinate 4,819 of CAZBNQ010000001.1, forward strand.
AAGAAATTTTGGAAGAATTCCAAAAAGCTACCATATTGAATGAACTTACTGCAAGAGCATAAGTTTTATCTTTTTTCATTTCGTATTCCTCAATTAATTTTATGGGTTTGATATTCTAAAAAAATCCTTTATTTTTGTTTATTGTTAATTATATAAACTGATATGGCCGAAAAACAAAAAATAGGAAAGATAAAAAAGCAGAATAATCAAGAAGATGACAGCCTAAGAAGCGATTATATTGATTCGTTGGAGATGTCTGTCAAGTTTTTGAAAAAAGAGATTGATAGTCTGCGCTCTGCTTTGGATATGGCTAGTGCTCTTCCTAAGTCTGCTAATACCAGAATTGAAAAAATCCAGGTTTCGTGGTTTGCCAATTGTTCTAAGAAAAGTGAATTAATCAATCTTGTTCATGGCTTGCTTGTCAAAAACTATTCAATTTTGGAATCAAATATCTATTTGTTTTCTAATGACAAACAATTGATACCGGTTACAGAAACCGAAACTCAGGCAGGACTCAACAATCAGGTCGAAAATTTGGAAGAAGAAGGGATTATAGATTGGGCTTTAGAAACAGGGAGAATTAATGTAATTCCAAACCTTAACGAAACCATGAATATGCAGACCTTTTTTATTATTGCACCACTAAAAGCACGCAATATTATTATTGGTTTTTTGATTGCTAATACTATAATGGAATCAAATCATTTTGCTGAAAATGATTTTAATTGGCTTTCGGAGCTTAGTGATTTATCTGCTATCACAATCGATTCGATTATGAATGGCGATAGAATTTCAATGCTTAATAAGGAATTATTTAATGTCAATGCTCAGTTGCTTCTTAGCTCCGGAATTATGTCGATTGGTGAAATTGCCGAATCGATTTCCAAAGAATTTGAAAATCCTATTAAAGTAATTAAAGCCAATCTCGAATTGATTAATTCAGGATTGGGCGATAGCAGTCGCAGACTTGAAATTATTAACGAAAATATTGATAAAATAAATAATTTAAATAGTAAATTCAAAGCATTAAGCGAAATCAATACTGAGCATTTTGAAAAAATCGATCTTAATAAATTAATTAATGAAGTGCTCGAAATTTCTGCATTTCAGATGAAACGTGATGATATTGTTGTCGAGCTCGAATCTGATGAATCATTAAAATATATC
>CAZBNQ010000001.1:5998-33003 GCA_964493035.1 uncultured Hyphomicrobiales bacterium
GGTAATAAAGCTCGTATTGAACATGTCATTTTGAATTTAATTCTAAATTCTAAAATTGGTATGCCCGATGGTGGAAAATTGAGTATTGGAGTTTATAATCTAAATGATAGAAAAATTACAATCAGTTTGAAAGATACAGGCAATGGATTTAATGACGAACAGCTTCATTCCATTTTTGAACCATTTTATTCAGACGAATCTATCAATGCTCGTACAAAATTAGGCATGTATCTTGCTAAAAATATTATTGAACAACATAAGGGTAAAATATCTGTATTTTCCGAAATAGGTAAGGGTACGACTTATAAAATAACCTTGCCGATTATGAAATAAGATGAAAAACAAACTCTATAGCATATTATTTTTAACTGTGATCGGAGTAATTTTTGCTTCGACACTCGTATTTTCGCAATATCGACTTGAGAGAGTAGACTTTGGTCCTCTCAACCGTGTGGTGTTGGGATTTAATGATTTGCCTCCACGATATTCCACTGTATTATCCAATGATAAAAAGAAAATTAATATAAACATACCCGATTGCCAGGTTTTAGAATCAGCAAGAAGTTTAGTAAATAATGGTATTATCAAAGAAATATATACAACAATAAATAAAAGAAATATCAATATTTCAGTAATCTTATCTGAATCTCGCGGATATACATGCGTAGCTTTGCCGTATTCGAAAAGTTTATTGATTGAAGTATTCAATTGGAATCAGCTAAGCTCTGATGAAGAAGCATATAGAACTGCATTACTAGGTTTGGAAGATAATATATTTGAATCTGCAAAGAAAGATTTAGTAACTGCAATTAAAGCAAAAAATGCAAATGCTGCTGCAATAAACGGATTGTTATTGCTTAAACTCGGAAAACCCAATTCAGCCTTACTAAATTTGAGATATGCCCAAAAAGCAGGAGCAAATATTAGTGATATATATGCTGCTATGGCTCAAATTTATACTTTGCGTGGCGACTTGGCTAATGCTAGAATGTATTCTGATGAGTTTACGAGACAAAGCAATCTGAAGATTGTACCTTCTATTGAAATTAAAGAATTACTCGAAAAGGATTCAAGCTACTCAGAGCAAGTTGATTATTTGTTGGAATTATTGAAAGACTCAAGTCTTGCAAAAAAAGATACTATTAAAAAAAGTGATTCCAGCAAAGCAGATAAAAGATTTGATAATTTATTTGATCAAGATTCCGTTAGTAAAGCAGACGACGATGGAATATTAGGCTTATATAAGCAATTTGCATATTATTTTATTGCAATTGTTGCTGCATTAGCTCTTATTATCTTGTATTTATACTTGAAATGGAGAAACAAGCAGATTCAATTGCTTAGTAATGCTAAAACAAATAAACCCAAAAAGCCAATTAAGCAGGAGCCAAAAGCTAAGCCTCAAAAAGAAACAAAGGAAGCAAAACCCGCTGCTGAAAAAAAGGTAAAAGCCCCTGTCAATAAAGTAATCGAACAATACAAGAAGAGTTCGGGCGAATTATTTGATAAGGTGATAGAAGATAACGAAGAAGAAAAATTTAAACCCAAAAAGATCGAAAAAAAGAAAATTGAAAAGATAGAAGAAGAGAGTATTGATTCATCTATTGAAGAAACAAATATACCCAAATCTGAAAAATCTGAATTGGATGTAGTAGTTGCTCCAAATTTCGAAAGTGAAGAAAAACCCAAAAGCAAAGCAATTCCGGCTAAGTTGGAATTAGCTATGCACCTTGCTCAAGAGCAGCAGCGAATAAGAAAAGAGACGCTCGAAAACCTTAATAAAACAGGGATTTCTGCTGATAAGGATAAGCTGATTGATATGGCAAAAAGCTTGGGAATTGAGCGTGGTAGTATAGAAGCCAAATCCTCATTGCAAAAAATGCAGACAGACAAAGAAACATTAATGAAACTCGAAGAAAAATTCAACGTAAAGAAATAAGTAGAATTATTAAAATTTTTTATATTTTTGCAAGCAATTGCAATACAAATAATTTAAAAGTGTCTTTTGTATTGCTGGCTTTTTTGGATTTTTGGTGAAAGATGAAAAAATATTTACGCATTATATTTAAATTATTTATCTTTGTTGTGCCTGTGATTAGCGCAAATATTGCTATATATTCGCAGAGACCAATCTTACCAAATCCAAATCTGACAGAAATCGGATCTAAAAAACCAATAATTAAATATCAAAACCAAAGTATCATACCTCGTTCCAATAATTTTGATGGCATAAAATTTGCTCAAAATACTATGAATCCGAAGCAAACTGTAAAAATATTGACAGTTAATACGGATTCAGCGAACGCAATATCGAGAATTTGGAATAAAGGCGACCAGTACTTTGTCAAAATAAGTTTAGCAGACTATCAGAGCGAAGTCTCTTTAGTAGCTTATAATATGATTGGCAAAGAAGTTTTGGTGATTCACCAAGGCACTCCCCGCCCTAAAGATTCCATATATGAATTCTCGACTCAGGAACTTCCTAATGGAGTTTATTTCTGCGTTCTTAGAGGCAAAAATTTTAAAAAAGCCGAAAAATTTATTGTATCTAAATCGAGGTAGAAATGCATAATATTAGCCAAGTTGCTTCAGATGGGGTTGAATTATCGCCATCTAAGCAGAGTGCAAGTATAAATAAAAAGACAGTTGTTTTGATATTTATCGAAATACTTCTCCTTTTTTCTGCTACTGTCGTTTGTTTTGCCCAGCAAAGTTCTGGTGGTTATGCCGAGTCTTACCTTCGAAGAGATGTCGGTGCTCGTGCTATTTCTATGGGTGGTGCATACACTGCTATCTCTAACGATCCTAGTGCAATCTTTTATAATCCTGCAGGGCTTGGTTTCTTCACCAGCTATCCGGTGCTTGCTAGTTCGGTTTCTATGGCCGGACTTGGCAGAACTCAAGCTTCTTTGGCTTGGGGACAGCAAGTGAGCGAAAATCTTGGAGTGGGATTAGGTATTAATTCTCTTTTCTCTGGTACTTTTATGGGAAGAGATGTTAAAGGTAATAAAATCGGTAATATGAGCGATTTCCAATATTGTATTGCTGCCGGTGCGGCTATGAGCTTCGAATTTGCTTCTCTTGGTGCTAATATTAAATACTTGACTAATAATCTTGTGGGCTCTAATACTGAAGCTCAAGGCGTTGCTATCGATGTAGGTGCTAAATTTAATGTCTTGGATTTGTTCTCTTTTGGTATGTCTGTCCAAAATGTTTCCGGTATGATGTTTTGGAATACTAAAGGTGGAAATTTTGAACCTATTCCTTATACTATTCGTGCTGGTTTTGCTATGGAATATGGGCTAAATGAAACTGAATATCAGACACGCTCTACTACTGATGGGGAAGTGGAAACTATCAGCGAACCTGCTACCAGATATTTGCTGATTGGAATTGATGCTGTTATGTCTAAATATGATTTGTCTCCTACTTTTATGTTGGGTATTGAAGCTGCTGCTCACGAACTTATTGTTTTTAGAGGCGGTATCGCTATTTATGGAGATAAAATGGGTAAACCACAACTATTTCCAATGACTCATTGGGGTGGTGGTATTTCATTAAGACCTGAAATCAATAATATTTTTGGTGATTTACCCTTCAAAACTCATTTAGATTATTCGATTTCTAATGAATATCTTTCGGATAGCAAAATTGGACATAATATTACTATTTTGTTCCAATTCTAACTAAAACATAGAGTCTGGATTTTTGATATCATAACCAAAGTGCTTATAAGCTTTATCGGTAGCTTGTCTGCCTCTCGGTGTACGTTGAATAAAACCTTGTTGGATCAAAAATGGTTCATATACTTCTTCTAAAGTTCCTGATTCTTCGCCAACAGCAGTAGCAATTGTGCTAAGTCCAACCGGACCACCTTTAAACTTTTCAATGATGGTAGTGAGAATTCTTTTGTCCATATCATCCAATCCAAATTTATCTACTTCTAATGCTGCTAGAGCCATTTGAGCAATATCTTTGGTTACTGTGCCATTTCCTTTGATTTGTGCAAAGTCGCGAGTGCGTCTTAGTAATCTATTAGCAATTCTAGGGGTGCCTCTAGATCTGGAAGCTATTTCGAATGCGCCATCATCTTCGATAGGTACATCTAAAATTTTTGCTGATCGAAGTACCACAATTGTCAAATCATTGTCATTATAATAGTCTAGACGATTGACAACTCCAAATCTGGATCGCAAAGGAGCTGTTAGAAGCCCAGCACGTGTTGTAGCACCGACCAAGGTGAATTGAGGTATTTGAAGCTGAATAGTTCGAGCAGAAGGACCAGAATCAATCATAATATCAAGTCTGAAATCTTCCATAGCCGAATATAAATATTCTTCGACAATAGAAGATAATCTATGAATTTCATCAATAAATAAAACGTCGCCTTCATTCAAATTTGTAAGCAATCCTGCTAAGTCTCCAGGCTTATCGAGCACAGGACCTGAAGTCATTTTAAGGTTAGTATTCATTTCTTTGGCAATAATATGCGAAAGAGTAGTTTTGCCTAATCCCGGAGGACCAGTGAGCAAGACGTGGTCTAATGGCTCATGTCTTTGTTTTGCTGCAGCAATGAATATTCTTAAATTATCGACTATTTTTTTTTGCCCGGTGAATTCTTCGAAACTAACCGGACGCAATGAGGTATCAAATTCATCTTCTTTATATTTATCGGGCGACGTTATGTCTGATTGTCTTTTTGCCATTTATTTTACCTTATTTATCTGCAGGTGGTGGTTCAGTTAAGAAAATTTGAGATGGATTATCATTTAATGTTCTCAATGTTTTTTGAAGATTTCTGTTTGTTACTCGTATTTCTTCAAATGTTTCATTCAATCCAAACAGAAGACTTTCCATTCTATATGTAATAGTGCCTATGGATTTATTTGTATTATACATAGTAGTATCATATTTTTCATACATTTTGGAAATGTATTCGGGTAGTTTCATTTTTGTGATTTCAGCATTCAAATTTTCTGCGAAAAGTTTTAATTCTTCGCTAGTTTGATTTAGTTTATAGCTTGTACCGGCTAAATTAGAGATAATATTTGAGGTATCGGCTCTATTCATGATTGAGTGAAGTCTCTTACTTGATTCGCTCAATTCAGAAATCATTTTATAAAGATCTTCATTACTGAAAAACTGAGTTGATGAATTAAGAAACTCTACAGTACCTTTCGAAATTTCTCCAACCTGAAGTTTCATCAAGTTGTTCATTACATCACGCATAGCAATCTGAATTTCTTCGATTCCCGATGGAGCCGATTTGATATAAGTATATTTAGGTTTAAAGCTTAAATTAGGGTGAGAAGCCATCATCACCGGATCGCTTGTATAGAATAATTGAAGGAATTTGCCCCCGGCTATACCAGATAATTCAGATTTTACTCTAAGCGAGTCAGTAATTTTTATTTTATCATCCACTTGAAGGATAACTTCAACGAGCCTTCCATCTTCGGCAACTTGGATTTTATTGACTGATCCACACGGGACACCTTGATATTTAACGGCAGACCCGACATTTAATCCTTCTACTGAGCCTTCGAAATAAGTAACAAAATATACTTGTTCTTTGAAATATTGAGTAGCGCCCATCCAGATTAGGAATGCAATCAGCAGAGCTACACCGCTAATGACAAAAACACCTATTAAAAATGAACTGCTTATTTTTTTACCATTTGGCATAATTCACCTCCTAAGCTAAATCTCAGGAATTCTATTGAAAAAGTTATAGACTGATTTATTTTGTGAATAGTTTTGCATTTCTTCCGGACTGCCACTAGCAATAATTCCTTTTACTGATTTGTCGAGCATAATAATTCTATGGGCAATCGAAAGTATACTGGCTAAGTCGTGAGTGACAATAACCATAGTTGTATTTAGAGCTGCATTAAGTTCGATGATCAATTTATCAAGAGAGGCAGAAGTCAATGGATCCAAGCCGGAAGAAGGTTCATCAAAGAAAAGTATATCCGGATCAAGCGCCATAGCTCTAGCAAGAGCAGCACGTTTTTTCATACCGCCACTAATTTCTGATGGATAAAAATCTCTAAATCCTCCAAGCCCAACGCTCGACAGCTTCATATCTATTGCTTTATCAATTCGATCTTGGGGCAGATCAGTATATTTTTCTAAGAGAAGTTGTATGTTTTCGGCTAAAGTCATCGAAGCAAATAATCCGCTTGACTGAAATAACACCCCAAATTTATTTAGGATTTGCTTTTTTTCATTATTATTCGAATTTGTCAATGACATACCATCGATTAACACATTTCCTTCGCTAGGGGTTTCTAATCCAATCATTTGCCTGAGAAGTGTACTTTTGCCACATCCGGAGCCACCAACAATAACAAAAATTTCACCACGCTTTATTTCGAAATTGACATTTTCGAGAATGGTTCGATTGCCATATCTAACGCTAAGATTTTCAACTTTTATTGCAGGAGTATTCATCAAACTAAACTCCTAAAGATTGAAAAATAAAAACGAACACTGCATCAACAAGAATAATCAGAAGAATGCCGGTAACAACGCTTGCAGTAGTATATCTACCGACGCTTTCAGCACCACCCTGAACTTGGAAGCCGCGGAAGCAACCGACTGTTGCAATCAAAAATCCGAAAATCACACTTTTGAAAATACCACTGAAAACATCCCAAAAGCTAAGAGTTGCTTGCAATTGATTCATAAATCCGGACAAAGTAATATCAAGTATCGAAAGTCCGGTAATCAAACCGCCAACAATACCAGCTACATTTGAAAGCATAACAAGGAGTGGCATTGAAAGGGACACAGCTAATACTCGGGGCAAGACTAAGAAATAGTGTATATCAAATCCCATAGTTGTCAAAGCATCAATTTCTTCAGATACTTTCATAGTTCCTATCTCGGCAGCAAATGCAGAACCGGATCTGCCTGCAACAATTATTGCAGCCATTAGTGGCGAAAGCTCTCTAGTGATTGAAATACCAACAAGAGTTGCAATGAAAATATCAGCTCCAAATTGCTTTAATTGTATTGCACCTTGATAGCCGGTTATTATTCCGATCAAAAATACAATCAACATTGAAATTGGAACAGCATTGACGCCTGTATTTGTTATATGCAATGGAAAATCTTTCCATCTGATTTCTTTTAAAATAAATGGAAGTTTGAATATTCGTATAAATAATTCACCAACAAATTCGAGAAATCTATATCCATCAGAATATAGAATTTTTACTATTTCACCAATATTTGAAAAATATTTAACCCAAAATCCTTCTTTAGTATCGTTTATATTTTGATCTTTTTTGGGATTTAATATATTTAATATTCTAAGAATATCATCATTATCATTAATTAATTCAAATCTGATATTATTATCCGAAGCGTATTGCTCTAATTCATTAAGATAAATAACGAGATAAGAATCATAAATTGAAAGCAAAGATAAATCAAGGATAAATACTTTACAATCTGCAAGCAGGGATTTATAAGATAGATATTTGTCGTAAACACTCGAATTTTTATATGTGATAGGAGCTAAAGGAGTAATCTTCAACACTCCATCAGCAGACTCAAGCGAGAACACATCTTGCTGAGATTTGATCATTTCATTTTTATTTTTTTTCATACTCACATCAATATAATCGAGAGCAATCAAGCAAAAATAAGAACAAAACACAAAAGATAAAAGTGAAAAGAGGAAATAATTGTTTGTTGTAATAAATATCAAATAAATAAAACAAGAGGTTGCTCTAAAAGAGACAACCTCCTGTATAGTTCTCATCTACCTAAATTATTAATATTCCTGAGGTAGAGCCATTAATTCTCTATAAGACAAAACAGGTCCGTCTTTGCACACATAATATGGTCCAACAGTGCAATGTCCGCATTTACCAATACCGCATTTCATACGATTTTCGAGAGTAGTGAAGATCGAGTCTTCATTAAATCCTAATTCGAATAATACCGGCAGAGATAATTTAATCATAATTGGCGGACCGCATACCAAAGCAACCGAATTTTGAGCACTCGGAGCAGCTTCTTTCAGAATAGTAGGAACAAATCCCACTTTGCCTTTCCATTCAGGAGTTTCACCACCCGGATCTACAGTTACTAAAAGATTGACATCCTTTCGAGCTTCCCATTCTGCCAATTCATGCTTATAGACTAAGTCTTCGACTTTACGAGCACCATAGACAATGGTAATATCATTAAAGTTTTCTCTTAGGTCGAGTGCATTCCAGATGACGCAGCGAATAGGAGGCAGGCCTATACCACCGGCAATAAACACGATGTTTTTGCCTTTCCATTGATCGATAGGAAAGGTATTGCCATAAGGACCACGAAATCCAATAATATCTCCTTCTTCGCAATTAGCAAGAGCATTTGTTACTCTTCCTGTTTGTCTGAAAGTACATTCAATGTAATCTTTTCTAGTTGGAGAAGATGCAATACAAAAAGTACTTTCGCCTTCACCGTAAACAGAGTATTCACCAAATTGACCAGCTTTGAAAGAAAACTTATCCTTATCGTCAGGATTAGCAAATTCCAATCTGAAAGTTTTCACACTTGGGGCTTCGTCAGTAATTTTAGCAATTCGCATTGGATATGGAATATACATATTATTATTACAATTACACATCACTAAGCCTCCATTATGCTGATCACTTGATTAATAATATTCATTGAAGCAGGGCAAGTTCTAATGCATCTGCCACAACCGACACAACTGACCATATCAAACTTTGAGTCAGTGTATTCAAATTTGTGTAGCACTCTATTGCGCCATCTTCCAGCTTGGTTTTCTCTTGGATTATGCCCCGAAGCATGAAGAGTGAACAAAGATAGGGCACAAGTATCCCAAATTCTAATTCTTGAGCCACTTTTTGGATTAGCTTCATCTTGTATATCAAAGCAAGTGCATGTAGGACAAGCGAATGCACAAGCTCCGCAGCCTAAACAAGCTAAAGATTGTTTATCCCAAGTATCCCAATCGAATGAGCCTTTGATTTTGCTCTTTAATTTGTCAAGATCAAATTTGATATCAACTTTTGCCTGTTTATTTGATTTAAGGCTAATATCACCTTTGTTTTCGAAGAAGGATGAGTAGTCTGCCACAAACTTTTTGCCTTTTTCGCTAATAATTTCAGCTAAGAACTCTCCATTTTCAAGGTCAGTAAGCGATATATCAGATCCTTTTGTATCACTTGGAGAAATACCTACACTAGTGCAGAAGCAATGTTCATCACTTTTATTGCAAGTCAAAGAAAGCAATAAAGTGGAATCATAACGTTTTGCAAAGTGATAATCCGGATTTTCCTGAAGGAAAAAGACTTTCAGGTAGTCAAATGATGCAGAATCGCAAGGACGGCTGCCAAAAACTACAGTAGTTTTATCAGAAAATTTCGGATCAATATGCTTAATTTCATTGGCATTTTTTTCATAGCTAAATAATTCTTCGCATTTAGGAAATACAGAAGACTTAGCAGAGAAAGCAGTTTGGATATAGTCGTAAGTAATTTCAGATGATGAATTGATATTGCCGAAAAACACTTTTTCGCTTTTGCGTTTTGGAGCAATCACATCATTACCATCAGCAATCAGCTTATCAAAAAGCTGGTTGAGCTTATCTTTATTGATTGTTTTAAATTCATTCATGATTGTTACCTTATAAAGTGTTCTTTATCATCAACTTTATATGAAGATAGGGCATAATCTGCACCTAAATTCATACCGGCAGTTTCACCAAAATTAGTAGCAATATCTATATTAAGTCTAGCGTTTAATAGCCCCAAAGGTATTTCCATTGGGCAAACTCTTTGGCATTCGCCACAAGCAACACATCTGCCAGCCAAATGCATAGCACGCATAATATGCCATTCGAAATTGCCTTGACCATGAGCAGGCACTCCAATCCACTGAGGTTGGTTGCAATCTGTAGTGCATTGGCTGCAGTAACACATTGGGCAAGCACTACGGCAAGCATAGCATTTAATGCATGATGCCAATTCTTTGCTCCAAAATTCCCAGCGCTCGTCTCTATCCATTTTGCTTAATGAATCTAATTTTTGAATCATAGCTGCTGCAGGAGCAGGTCTATTTGCTTGTACGTAAGATTCTACTTCAGTCAGATTAGCAAAAGTAATAATTTTCCCATCTTTATTCATTGTTTGAATTATATACTTTTCTTCCTTGATCTGGTTTTCGTTAGCAAGCTGAATAATTGCTCTTAGAGTGCTATAATTGGCAAATATACCAATTTTTGCAAAAGATTTGATTTCGTGTTTATGAAGATAAACAGCAAGGTTTTGAGTGCAGCTTGCATCGAAAATGGCATTATCGGCTTTGTCTGAAATATTGAAGAAAGCTGCTTTTGCTCGGCTATCATTACCTTTGACATAACCAAGGAAAATATCGACAGAGCCATCGGCTAACAATTGATTAATATTTTGAGCTATATTATCCATTGCATAATTCTCCTACGGCATTCAAATTAAGCTTTTTCAATGAAGTATAATCGGTGAATGGACCGAGTTTACGAATATCAGCAACAACTTCATTAACCAAATCAGCCCATTTGGCACCTTCAGCCGCCGAGACCCACGAAAAATACATACGACGCTTGTCAAAACCAACAAAATCCATTAAAGAATTAAACACCATCCAGCGTCTGCGCGCATGGAAATTGCCAGAAGTATAGTGGCAATCATTTGGATGGCATCCCGAAACGATTACTCCATCGGCACCATTGGCAAAAGCCTTGAGAAGGAGCATATAGTCAATACGTCCGGTGCAGGGAAAACGCACAATTCTGACATTGGAAGCGTATTTGATTCTGCTTGTTCCTGCCAAATCCGCTCCTGCATAAGTACACCAATTGCATACAAATGCTATTATTTTAGGTTCAAACTCCGACATATTCTTCCCTCTCATTAAATAATGCTAATACTTCAGCAAAAACTTGTTGGTTGGTATAACCATGTAGGTCAATTGATTTCGATCTGCAAAGCGCCACGCAAGTACCGCAGCCTTGGCACAATCCCGGATTGATATGGGCAATTGTTTTGATCAGCTCGCCTTTTCTATCTCTTATTTCTTCTTTTTCTATTGCTAAATAAGGACATACAGATTCACACAAGAAACATCCTACACATGTAGAATACAATGGTGGAGCTGTTCTTTTTACTTCAGCAATAAGTGGTTCGCGTGTAAGCTCGTCTTGCGAAAACAATGCAACAACTTTAGCTGCCGCACCAGAAGCTTGTGAAACAGTTTCTGGTATGTCTCTTGGAGCTTGGCAAGTGCCAGCCAACATAATACCTGCTGTATTGGTTTCTACAGGTTTTAGTTTTGGATGAGCTTCTGCAAAGAAATGATATGGATCATAGCTTATATGTAGCTTTTGTGCCAAATATTCTGCATCATTATGAGCAACAATAGCTGTAGCTAACACTACCATATCAGCTTCTATTTCCATTGGTTTAGAGTTTAATAAAGTATCGACGCCTTTGACTATTAGTTTTCCGTCGCGTTCATAAACTTTAGAAACACGACCACGAATGTATTGGACTCCATCGTCTTCGATTGCACGTCTCACGAATTCATCATACATTTTGCCATTTGCTCTGATATCCATATAGAATACGTATGCATCGCCATGATGAACCTTATGTTTGTAGAGCATTGCATGTTTTGCGGTATACATACAGCAGATTTTGGAGCAGTAATCTATACCTTTAGATGGATCTCTCGAGCCAGCGCAAGCTATGAATACAATTTTCTGTGGTTCTTTGCCGTCCGATGGACGTTTGATAACGCCAAGAGTAGGCCCAGAAGCAGAAGCAAGACGTTCGAACTGAAGCCCGTCTATCACATCTTTGTATTTGCCATAGCCATATTCAGGGAAGAAATCAGAATGCTTGATATCAAATCCTGTTGCCGCTACTATAGCGCCTATATCATAAGTTACAATTTCATCTTTTTGATTATAATCGATAGCTTCGGCTGGGCAAACTTTTGCGCAAAGCCCGCATTTACCTTTCAAGTAATAAGTACAATTATCGCGATCGATTACAGGTTTGTTTGGTACAGCCTGAGGGAAAGGCACATAGATGGCAGGGCGTTTTCCTAATCCGGCATTAAATTCATCAGGAATTTTTTTCACCGGACATTTTTCGGAACAAATACCGCAACCCGTACATTTCTTTTCATCTACGCTTTTTGCTTTTTTGCGAATAGAAGCTTTAAAATTGCCAATAAATCCTTCAAGACTCTCTAATTCAGCATATGTAATTAATTCAATATTAGGATGCTGAGCCACTTCAACCATTCTTGGAGTAAGAATACATTGCGAGCAGTCTAATGTTGGGAAAGTTTCAGATAATTGAGCCATGTGGCCACCAATTGATGGATTTTTTTCGACCATCAATACTTTATGTCCTGCATTAGCAATATCCAAAGCAGCCTGAATACCGGCAATACCACCGCCAAGTACCAAAGCTCTTTTTTGAACAGGGACTTTGATTGGTTGGAGTGGTTTATTGTGTTTTACTTTTTCGACTAAAACTCTGACCATTTCAGCAGCTTTATCTGTAGTAGAGTCATCTTTGAAATGGACCCAGGAGCAATGCTCTCTAAGGTTTGCCATTTCGCACATAAAGCCGTTCAAACCAGACTCAGCAGTAACTCTGCGGAAAGTAGGTTCATGCATACGAGGAGAGCAAGCAGCAACAACAACTGCACTAAGATTTTTTTCTTTGATTGCATCTCTAATTTGGTTTTGTCCGGGATCGCTGCACATATATTTATAGTCGACACTATGCACAACACCGGGGAATTTGGAAGCAATTTCAGCAACTTTCGAGCAATCGACAGTAGCGCTAATATTTTCGCCGCAATGACAAACAAAAACACCAATTCTTGCCATTATGCCACCTCCTCTTTAGTTGCAATTTTCTTTAAAGAAAAAGGAACAGTATGTTTGTTCAATCCCAATTTCTTTTCATCAATACCTAAAGCCAATCCGATAGCTTCGCTAATATAGAGCACCGGAATATCAATTTGTCTGCCTAAATATTTATTAATATCAGCTCTTCTCATATCGAGATTAGATTGGCACATTGGGCAAGCTACAATAATAGCTTCAGCGCCTCTATGTGCTGCATCTTCAAGGATTTTGGCTGATAGTCTTGCAACAGATTCAGTGTGAGAAACAGAAAAACCGGCACCGCAACATTCAGTTTTGAATGCCCAATCAATAGGCTCAGCGCCTAAGATTTTCATAATATCTTCCATCATCATCGGGTCTTCGTAGCGTTCCACCTTAGTAAGTTTAGGTGGGCGAGTAAGAAGGCATCCATAGTAGCAAGCAACTTTAATATTAAGTGGATTGACAATTTTATTTTTAAGTTCGCCTTTAAAGTACTTTTCGATAAAGTCAATAACATTAATAGGCTGTGAAGAGCCTTTGTAATCCATTTCAATAATTTCAGGAACTTTAGATTTGAAATTTTCATCCACCTGCATTTCATGTTTAGCATTTGCAATTCTGCTAAAGCAAGCAGCGCAAGGCACAACAAATTCATCAATATTTTGATTTTCTGCTAAAGCAAGAATGCGAGCAGGAAGAGCAACACCAAGCATAGAATTCATCGAGTGGGCAGCTGTAGCACCACAGCAGTTCCAGTCTTTAATTTCATTAAGTTCGAGATCGAATAAATCAGAAACAGCTTGGAGAGATTCGTTATACTCAATAGCAGTACCATGGAGGGAACAACCAGGGAAATATCCAGTTTTAGTCATGATTATTCTTCTCCAATTCATTAATTTTCTTAAAAATTCTTTCGACAGCATCTTTGCCTTTAATCATATGAGGCAAAATGCTGAGTTTACCATTAAAAAACATTTTAGGGGCGTGCTCAATATCTTGGAATAGATTAAGGCTTCTGAGCTTATAGCCGCCAATTAAGCCAACTTCGTAGAGTCTGCCAGTTGATTTGATAGAATCGAGAAAAGTGCGATGGAAAGCAAGAATCTTTTTAGCATCGGGATGCACCATATCCCGGCGCAAAGATTCATGACGCAAGAAATCCATAACCAGAGGGAATTCAACTTCTTGCGGGCATCTTGTAGAACAAGTTTCGCAAGCAAGACAAAGCCAAATACCTTTAGATCTAAGCACTTTATCATCGAGATCTGCCAAACCCAACTGAAGCATACGCAGTATTTGATTGGGAGTGTAGTCCATTTCTTCTGCCATAGGGCAACCTGCAGAGCATTTGCCACACTGATAGCATCGCGAAACTGACTGATTTGTAATCGATAAAATTTTCTCCGCTAAAGTTTGAGCCATAGGCTCGACGTGAGAACCATGTTGCATGTGCTGTTTTTCCTGTATTTACATACAATTTTAAGATACAGTAATATTACGAAATTTTAATGAAGCAATTTAATTAATAAAACTTGTAATTTCAATGATAAGTTTTGTTTATGAATAAAAATTAAAATATTCTCAATTGTTTTATTTAGACAAATTTATTACAAAAAATAAATGTTATTGTAAAATATGCATTTTATATACATTTATATATTCAATTTTTGTTATTGAAATCGGATTTTTTGTTGCTATTTTGAAAATAGAATAAATTGCATTTTGAAACAGAATATTTTGTCTGATATAATAATTAGCTAACAAGTGAAAGTTTAGATGAAGCAAATAATTTCTTTATTTTTGAGATGTTTAGTTGAATGTTAAGAAAATTTAACAAAGCTAAGTGCAAATATATCAAGGACTAACATAATTACTCTAATAACAAACTAATTTTTGTTAATTTCACGAAAAATTTTTCAACATTAAGTGAAAATGAAAGGGAGATGAAATATCCAGAAAATTTTAGGCGCGTGTAAATTGTTGATAGAGTTCAACTTTTAAAAAAACTACAAAAAAAATTGAAAAAAAATATTTTTTTTACTTGAAATTTTTTCAAAAATATTACAAATTGACTTCGTAAAGAAAGTTACTTTCGATAATCAAAGTGATATTATCTATCAGCTCAGTCGCGATAGACTTATTGGGGGGAAAAAGAAAAAATCAAGGGTAATTTTGCCCATTTGCCAAAAAGTGGCATGGTTTTTAATAAGAATTATCAACACTTTTGAGTGATCGGAGTTTTAAAAGCAAGATTAGATGCGGATTTGGCTTAATTGATTGTTTCATAATGTGATTAGAAGCGATTCTTAGCTTGGACGATGACTCTTCAAACATAATTAACAGATGTTGAATTTAATTCAGGAAAAACAAAGTGGTGGATTATTTAACTGAAACGCTTACGCTTTTTCCACAGCCCGATAGTCAGGTTAGAAAAGAAAGCATTACCATTATACCTGAGAATGTAGACAGGAAAGCAATTGCTTTATGGGAAAAATGCTCTGAAATTATTAAAGATAATGTTGACAAACAAGTATATAGAACTTGGTTCGAACCTATTAAAGCACTTAAATGGGTTCCTAACAAGTTGACAGTTGTAGTACCCAGCCAATGGTTTTACGAATGGATCGAAGCTCACTACTATTCTTTAATGCAAAAGACTATTCAAAGAGTTATGGGCGATGATGCCCAGCTCCTCTATCAAGTGGTTGTGGATGATAAAAAGGATACCAATGACCCTGTTACTATTAAAGTTCCGGGTTTGAAGTTTCCTCCTAATTCTAATACTATCACTAATAGCGACACAATAGGCTCGAATAAACCTTTCCCGAGCAACTTGAACCCTCGCTATGTGTTTGATAATTTTATTACCGGAGATAGCAACCAGCTTGCGTTCTCTGCTGCAAAAGCGATTAGTAATAATCCCGGTGGTACTAAATTTAATCCTTTGTTTATCTATGGTGATTCCGGATTGGGCAAGACTCACCTTGCTCAGGCGATTGGTAATCAAATCGTTAGAGATAATCCTAAAGCTAAAGTATTATATACTAATAGCGAGCATTTCACCATGGAATTCGTTAATGCAATCCAAAATAATAAAGTTAATGAATTTGTTAGTTTTTATCGTGCTGTCGATGTTTTGATTGTCGATGATATTCATTTCCTCGGTGGCAAAGAAAAAACTCAAGATAATTTCTTCCATACTTTTAATGCTCTTCATCAATTGGGCAAGCAGCTTATATTGACTAGTGATAAGCCCCCAAGAGATCTTAAAGATTTAGATGCTAGGCTAATTTCAAGATTCCAATGGGGTCTGACTGTAGATATCCAATCTCCGGATTTTGAAATGAGAATGGCAATCTTAAAACGTAAAAGCGAAGATGAAGGTATTGAGCTGCCTAATGATGTTGTCGAATTTATCGCTCGTCACGTTACTTCTAATATTCGTGAATTGGAAGGTGCGCTTATCAGCTTGATTGCTAAATATTCTTTCGATAGAAAACCTTTGAATGTTGATTTAGCTAAGGAAGTTATTATTGGGCATTGTTCTTACGAACCTACTCCTTTAAATATTGATGATATCAAGAGCTTGGTTTCGTCGCATTTTAAAATTCCTATCGAACAAATGGAATCTAAATCTAGAAAACATGAAATTGCTCTTGCTAGGCAAATGGCTATGTATCTTGCTAAGCAATTAACCGACCTATCGCTCAAAAATATTGGCAATAGTTTCGGCGGCAGAGATCATTCGACTGTTCTTCATTCTTGTCAAGCTATAGACAATTATATTGTCACTGATAAGTCTGTAAAGAATTCGTATGAAATTTTGCTGAACAAATTGAAAAGCAAGTAATGGACTTTAAAAAAATATTAGATTTGTTGATGTTCCGCGAAGGAACTAATGATGAAAATGATTTGAAAGAACCTGTCATTACGACAGGTTCTATTGTTTGGGGCTTACTTATTAGATCTGCTATTCTTATTGTGCTCTCTTTTTTGTTGATTGATTTCTTTGACCGTAGAGAATATTGGTGGTTTAGCCTGTTCTTTATTTGGTTCTTTGCTGCCTATCCTGCTTATAGGCAATATACTTTTTATAATCAAAAAATCGAAGAGTTCAAAGAGTCTACTCTATGCGGCTCTTGTAAGCATTTTGACCAAACTGGTAGGTTGTGCCGCCTCTATGACGAGCACGTGAGCAAAGATTATATTCCCTGCGAAGGTGATAGCTGGGA
Organism: uncultured Hyphomicrobiales bacterium; assembly: GCA_964493035.1. Classification (GTDB taxonomy): domain Bacteria; phylum Bacteroidota; class Ignavibacteria; order Kapaibacteriales; family UBA2268; genus JAUQWR01. The sequence continues at coordinate 23,147 of CAZBNQ010000001.1, forward strand.
ACCAAATTCTTTTGAAATAGGGCAGTAATGCCCTATTTCATTATTTATTCTAATTTCCTCTTCTGTATTTTCCACCTACTTCATACAATACTTTTGTTATTTCTCCCATTGTGCAGTATTGCACTGTGTTGAGTAATTCTTCAAATATATTTGCATTTGTCAATGCAGCTTGGCGCATGGAGTTTAGTGCTGATATTTTGCTGCTTGTATTGATATTTCTAAATTCATTAATTGTTTCCAATCTTTTATCCTTTTCTTCAATACTTGCGCGTGTGATTTCCATATTGTCGTACAAATTTTCTTGTTTTGGATTAATATAAGTATTTACTCCAATAATTGGATATTCTCCAGATTGCTTCAACATTTCGTAGTGCATAGATTCTTCTTGAATTTTTGATCTTTGATATTGAGTTTCCATGGCGCCCAGCACTCCGCCTCTGCGCGATAGCCTTTCGAATTCTTCTAATACTGCTTCTTCGACTAAATCAGTGAGATATTCAATCAGATAAGAACCTTGATTTGGATTTTCATTTTTGAGCATACCAAATTCTTTGGTTAAAATCATTTGTATTGCCATTGATCGCCTAACTGATTCTTCAGTTGGAGTAGTAACCGCTTCGTCGTAGGAATTAGTATGGAGTGAATTACAATTATCATAGAAGGCAAGAAGCCCTTGGAGTGTGGTTCTAATATCATTAAAGTCTACTTCTTGAGCATGAAGTGAGCGCCCCGATGTTTGAATATGATATTTCAGCCTTTGGCTTTTTGAATCTGCTGAATATTTGTATTTCATAGCAACTGCCCAGATTCGGCGGGCAACTCTGCCAATAACAGAATATTCCGGATCCATTCCATTCGAAAAGAAGAATGATAGGTTTGGTGCAAAATCATCCACTGGAATTCCTCTTGAAAGGAAATATTCAACATAAGTAAATCCATTGGCAAGAGTGAATGCGAGCTGAGTAATCGGATTAGCACCTGCTTCGGCGATATGATAGCCGCTTATGCTTAAAGAATAATAATTTTTTATATCATTCTTTGATAGATATTCTTGCAAGTCGCCGATTAATTTCATTGCAAAATCTATTGAAAAAATACAAGTATTTTGCCCTTGATCTTCTTTCAACATATCTGCTTGGACAGTGCCTCTGAGTCTTCTAAAAGTTTGAATTTTTACTCTTTCGATTTCTTCTTCATTTAGATTCATTCCTTGAGATTTGATTTTCTCTAGTTCGCGTTTGAATGCAGTAATAAAGAAGAAAGCCACCATAATTGGTGCAGGAGCATTAATTGTCATCGATACTGAGGTTAATGGATCGGTAAGGTCAAAGCCTTTAAGCAGAACTTCCATATCATCGACCGAGCATATTGAAACACCGCTTTCGCCGATTTTTCCATAAATATCAGGTTGGAGAGCAGGATCTTCTGCATATAGAGTAATTCCATCGAAAGCAACAGATAGCCTTTTGGCTCTATCGTCAGCACAAAGAAAGTGAAAACGCTTGTTTGTACGTTCAGGAGCTCCTTCTCCGGCAAATTGCCTTTTGGGATCTTCAGTTGTGCGTTTATATGGAAATACACCGGCAGTAAAAGGAAACTCACCCGGAAAATTCTCTAAATAGTAAAATTTAGTTAGATCGCGCCAATTGCTTGTTGACGGTGGCATTACTTTAGGAATTTTAGTTCCGCAGATACTTGTATTATAGAGTTTAATCGTATGAGTCTTATCCTGAATTTTATAAGAAAGTTCATCATCAAAGCATGATTTTTTCTTAGATTCATAGTTTTCCAAAAAGTTAATTGTTTCAGGGCTTAAGTGGTTGTAAGCAATTTCATATTCTTTTCTTAAACTTTCTTTAAGGTTACTATCGCTAATATTTTCAGAAGAAATCAGCAAAGAATTAGCAATTCCTGCTTTTTCGGCTTCGTTGATTGCAGTAATTTTATATTTTCGAACAGTATCAGCAATATCTGCAAGATAATTTATGCGTTTATGCTCAATCAAACCATTACCATCAGACTTTCCAATTGGCAAAATCGAAAGCAAATCATTTTTGATCCTTTCAGATTTGAAATATTCACTATCGACTTTCTTAAGAATATCAATAAATAACTTATTGACACCTGGATTATTGAAACGATTGGCAGAAGCTGCGTAAACAGGAAGATCAAGATCTTCGAGAGCAACACTTTTATCAATTTTTTCACCTCTGGAGCGGATATAGTTGATTTTAACTTCTCGATAGGCATCGTCGGAACCGACTTTTTCGAATTTATTAATCACAATAAAATCAGCTATATCGAGCATGTCAATTTTTTCGAGTTGAGAAGGTGCACCAAATTCGGCAGTCATTACATAAACAGATAAGTCGCTAATTTCAGTCACTTTGCTATTAGCTTGCCCAATGCCACTTGTTTCTACAATAATAATATCAAAACCACAGGATTTCAATATATTAATAGAGTCAGAAATTGAATCAGAGATTTCAGATTCACTTTGTCGGGTAGCAAAGCTCCTAAAATATACTCTATCGTTATAAATCATATTATAGCGTATTCTATCGCCTAATAGAGCGCCTTTTGACTTACTTTTAGATGGATCGACAGCAAGCACAGCGATATTGAAATCATTAGTATAGTTGAGAAATCGTCCAATAATTTCATCAATTATTGAGCTTTTTCCACTACCTCCAGTACCGGTAAAACCAAGAACAATAGATTTATTTTTATCATTATTTTTATAAATATCTCTTAAGGATTTTTTTAAATCTTCATTATCGGAGTTTTCGAAAAATGAAATTTGTTTAGAGATTGATTTATGGTTAGAGGTGTTGTTTTGAAGAACAATAGAATCATCGATATTAAAAGGGATTTTATTATTTTTAGCAATTTCAATTCTATTAATAATATCATCGGCAATACCATCAATACCAATTTTTTGACCATCGAGAGCGTGATAAATTCTTTCAATGCCATAATTTTGAAGGAAATCGATTTCTGAAGGAAGAATAACACCGCCACCGCCGCCAAAAATGAGAATATCATTGGAATTTAATCTATTAAGCTCATCTTTAGCATATTTGAAGTATTCATTATGCCCACCCTGATAAGAACTTACGAGAATAGCATCGGCATCTTCTTGGACAGCAGTAGAAACCACTTCATTGACAGAGCGATTATGACCGAGATTAATGACTTCTGCACCGCGTTTTTGCAATAATCTTCTAAAAATATTAATCGATACGTCGTGACCGTCGAACAGAGCCGCAGCTGTAACTAATCTGATTGAAGACATTCTCAACTCCTATTTAAGAATACTACGAGAAATAACAAGCTTTTGAATTTCGCTGGTACCTTCATAAATTTCAGTAATTTTCGCATCGCGATAATAGCGTTCTACATTGAAATCTTCAGTATACCCATAACCACCGTGAATTTGTACCGCATATTTTGCAGCCATCATAGCCACTTCGGAAGATTTTAATTTTGCCATTGCAGCTTCGGTCGAATAATTTACTTTTTTGTCTTTGAGCATAGAAGCTCTATGAGTGAGCAGCCAAGCGGCATCATATTCAAGTTTCATTTCAGCAAGCATCCATTGAATAGCCTGGAAATTGGCAATAGGCTGATCAAATTGGAATCTTTCTTTTGAATATTTGACTGAATCTTCGAAAGAAGCACGTGCAATTCCAAGAGCTTGAGCAGCAATCCCCAGGCGCCCACCATCGAGAGTAGTCATAGCAATTTTAAATCCTTCATTCAAATTGCCTAAAAGGTTTTCTTCGGGAACTTCCACATTATCAAGAATAATTTCAGCAGTAGAAGAAGCTTTGATACCTAATTTTTTTTCAATTTTTCCAATTTTATAACCGGGCATATCTTTTTCGACGATAAAGGCAGAAACACCGCGTGTTTTGAGAGCTGGTTCAGTAGAAGCAATCAAAACAAATACATCAGCTTCTTTTCCATTAGTAGCAAAAAGTTTAGAGCCATTCAAAATCCACCTTCCATTTTCTTTACGTGCAGTAGTTTTTGTAGCTCCAGCATCAGAACCAGCGCTGGCTTCGGTCAAAGAAAAGCTTCCAATTTTTTTGCCTGATAATAGATCGGGAAGGTATTTTCTCTTTTGTTCTTCGGTACCAAACCTGAAAATTGGGTCGCAGACTAAAGATGAATGAGCAGAAATAATCACACCAGTAGAAGCACAATATCTCGAAACAGCCTCGACAGCTAAGAAATAGGAAGTAAAATCCATACCAGCGCCACCATATTCAGTTGGATAGGCAATGCCCATCAAGCCCAATTCACCGGCTTCTTTAATAATTGACTCGGGAAAAATGTGATTGCGTTCGTTTTCTGATGCAACAGGTGCAATCTTTTCTTTTGCAAATTTTTCGACCATGTCTCTAAGCATGATCTGCTCTTCGCTTAATAAATAGTCCATGACTTCTCCTACAGTATTGAAAATTAAATCTGAAATATTGCCAATTAGTTATCAAAACGAAGATGTAAATCTTAAATTTTATTATGAGTTCGAAAAATTTGATAAGAATAAAAAATGAATAGAATGTAATTGGGTAATTGATTTATCATGTAATTAATGAATGATTATTAAAAAAACAGCCAAGTTAGAGCAACCTGGCTGTTAAATTAACTGATTTTATGTTTGAATTAAAATTTTAAAAGCTCATTTAATTGATCAAATACTTTATGCTCGTTAGGTAATACGTCATCTTCATAAGCTGGAGCATAAGGAATATGAGAATCTTTGGCAGCAAGTCTCATAACAGGAGCATCGAGCCACTTAAATGCATTTTGAGCTATAGTAGCAGCTACTTCGGCGCCAAAACCTGTTGTCAATGTATCTTCATGAACAATCAAAGCTCTACCTGTTTTCTTTACTGATTCGAGCACCATTTCTTTATCCCAAGGAGCGATAGTGCGAAGATCAATAATTTCTACAGTTTTTCCACTTGATTTTTCGAAATTTTTCACTGCGTTGATACTGTCTTTCACTCCCATTCCATAAGTAATAATAGTAGCATGATCGCCACTTTTAACGATTTTACCTTTACCGAAAGGAATTAAATAATTTTCGTCCGGTTCGATAGTTCTTGCAAATGGAAGACGATACATACCTTTGTGTTCGCAGAACAACACAGGATCTTCGAGGCGGCAAGCAGTTTTGAGCAATCCTTTTGCGTCCATAGCATTAGAAGGATATGCAATATAGAGTCCTGGAATATGAGAGAAAATTGATTCAATATTTTGTGAATGGCATAGCCCACCATGAATATAACCACCAACAGCTACTCTAATAACCATAGGCGAGGAAAATCCGCCATTGGAGCGATAACGCATAGTAGCAACTTCATTTTTGATTTGCATGAAAGCGGGCCAGATATAATCTCCAAATTGAATTTCGACCACCGGTTTGTAACCACGAACAGCCAAACCGAGTGCAACACCTACGATTGAAGCTTCTGCCAAAGGAGAGTTGAAAACTCTTTCCTCGCCAAACTCATTAGTAAGCCCACGAGTAGCAGTAAAGACACCACCTTTTGGATCGGCAATATCTTCGCCAAAAATCATCATTTTAGGATTGCGAGCCATTTCTTCTTTCAAAGCATGATTGACCGCATCAACCAAAACAATTGGATTGCCTTCGGTTGGTTCAGTCTGAGCATAGGGAAGGTTGCGAGTTTCTTCCGGAGCAAACAATTGCTTAGTAGAATCTCCTGCGATAGGATCAGGACGTGTTTCGGCCCAATCTGCAGCAGTATCAATTTCATTTTTGACCGATTTGAATAAATTATCAATTTCTTCAATATCAGCAACTTTATTATCAATAAGATATTTATTTAAAATTTTGATACAATCCTTTTGGTCATGGATAGCTTCTAATTCTTCAGAAGGGCGATATTTTTTATGATCGTCGCTTGATGAGTGAGGTAGAAGTCTTTCAGTCATAGCGTGAAGCAATACAGGACCTTTTCCGGATGATGTATATTCATAAGCTTCGCGCGCAGCTCTAAGAGAATCGAAGTAATCAGTACCATCGAAAGTCATCATTTTTAAGTTTTGATAACAGCAAAAAGTGTGACCGACATTAGAACCCATTGATTGATGTTCGCGAGGTACGGAAATAGCATAACCATTGTCTTGAATACAGAATATAACAGGGAGCTTTTCTCTTGAAGCCCAATTGACAGCTTCATAAAATTCGCCTTGGCTGGTAGTGCCATCGCCAGAAGCAACATAAACAGTTTCGTTAGTGCCGTTTTTTTTGCTTGCAAGCGCAGTACCGACAGCATTAAGGAATTGAGTGCCAGTGGGCGAGGATTGAGTAGGTAGGTTTAGTTTAGGATGACCATAGTGACCCGGCATTTGGCGACCACCAGTAGCAGGATCTTCGGCTTTGCCCATAGCTAAAAGGAAGTAGTCGTTTGGAGTAAAACCCATAGCATAAACAAAAGCTAAATCTCTATAATAAGTCCATCCCCAGTCTTTTCCATGTTCTAAAGTGAGTCCGACAGCAGTTTGCACAGCTTCATGCCCGCTGCCGCCAATATGAAAAAACGATTTGCCCTGCTTTACTAATGTCAAGTGTTTATCATCAGTATATCTTGCTTTCATCATATTTCTAAGGGCAAACATCAAATCGTCTTTGCTTAAACCCAAAGAGATGTGGGCTGGTTTGCCATCTGTATAGTCTGATTTGTCTAAACTGGAAGAAGAGCAAGAAGGACCTCTGCCATGAGCGCAAGACGAACCTTTTTTTGATTCATTAATAGCATCCATCATAATTTCTTGCGCAGATAAGTCTGCTTCCTGAGATTTTGTTTTTTCGTTTGTTTTTTTTGCCATTTCAAAACTCGATTTTATTATTTTAAACATTATTTTTTTCTTATATTAAAAATCGATTTATCGACGATTTCAAAACAAAAAAGTTTTAACTGTATGTCGTGGAATGTAATTTTAGGTCATGACCGAACAAAGAAAATATTGCAAAGAGCAATATTAGAAAAGAAGATTGCAAATGCTTATCTTTTATGGGGAATAGAAGGTATAGGCAAGGATGCTTTAGCTTTTGAGTTTGCCAAAACTGTGAATTGTTATTCACCAATAATTGAAGGAGATACAGTTTTTGCTTGTGATGAGTGCAAAAGCTGCAAGCAAGCTACCAATTTTTCTCATCCAAATATTCAGTATATTTTTTCACTTCCTGCCGGAAAAACTTCTGATAAGTCTGATTCTGCTGTCAATAAATTAAGCGACGAACAAATTGACGATATTAAAGAACAGTTGAGTTTGAAATCCGAGAATATTTATCATAAAGTAGCCCTTCCAAATGCAACTCAAATTAGAATTGCATCGATAAGAGATATAAAGAAAAATCTATCTCTAACAGCCAACACAAAAGGCAGACGTTTTGTTGTGATTTCATCTGCCGATGAGATGACAGGCGAAGCAGCAAATGCTTTTTTGAAAACTCTCGAAGAGCCCCATGAAAATATTACAATTATTTTAACTTCTTCCAAAAAAGAAGCATTGCTCCAAACAATTCTTTCGAGATGCCAGCAAATTCATTGCGACCCAATTCCTGATGATATACTTACTGATACTTTGGTAAAAAGATATACATTGAACCTTGCAGATGCCAAAGTGGTTTCAACATTTGCTCAGGGATCATTTACCAAAGCAATAGAATATATGGAAGGGAATGTTCAGGAACTACGTTCGGAAGTGATAGAAATGTTTAGATGTTCATTGAAAAAGAATACATATAGAATTGAATTATTAGAATATATAGAAAAATTTACTTCATCAAATGATAAAAATTTATACGACAGTATTATTAAGTTGTTATTATTTTGGATGAGAGACGTATATACATATTCGATGACAAGAAATGAGGATGCAATAATCAACATAGATCAAAAAGATAGAATAGCGAAATTTATAGAATTATTTCCACATGCAGACATTCCAAAAGCAATTAGAGATTTGGAAATTACATCTTCAAAGATAAGAAGAAATGTAAATCCGAAGTTATCTTTAATTAATTTATTTATATCGATAAGAGCGAATTTTCTTGGTATTTCTTCATGATATTAAAAATCGACTATAAAAGTTTTATTAACTTTCCAATTTTTTTTTTAATTTGTATTGATAGATTGAAAAAATGTTTTACAATATTTTGATCGGACAAGATCAATGACTAATATTTTTTTTCATATTAATAATATAAATATAGATGAGATAAATTTCGTTCCAAGGAAACAATATGGAAAACATAGATGTTGGTATAGATGTACCAAGCAAAAAAAATGGATTTAAAAACGGTACGGGAAGCCATGCAAATGGTAAGCACCATTGCGAAGAATGTAGGGAAATGGCAGTAAATAATGATGAAGCAATCGACTTTAATCCTGATGAACATGAGATAGTTGAAGTTTTATTTAAGGGCAATCGCCGTAGTTTTTATATAAATAAAGAAAAATGGATTATCAAAGTAGACGAAAAATTAGTAGTCGAATCTGATAACGGGATAGATTTGGGCGTAGTTACTTACGTTGGTGAAGATGCTAAAGCCAGATTTAGAGGATGTAATAAAAATAAGTACGTCAAATTTCATGTCTTAAGATTTGCCACCGACGAAGATATGCTCAAATATCATTCTAATACAAACGACGAACCGATAGTTGCCAAAAAAACTCGAGAGTTTGCCACCCAATATGGGCTGGATATGAAAGTGACCGAAGCTGAATGGCAATTGGACCGCCAAAGACTTACAATCTATTTTACTGCACCGCAACGTATCGATTTTAGAGAACTCGTTAAAGAATTAGCTAGAGCATTTAAGACAAGAATTGAATTACGCCAGATATCAACTCGCGAAGAAGCTAAAAGAATTGGCGGAGGAATTGGTTGCTGTGGCCTAAATCTTTGTTGTACTAGCTTTTTATATGATTTTAATCATATTACATTAGATCATGCCAGACTACAGCAATTATCAAATAATGTAGCAAAATTGAGTGGTAATTGTGGTCGATTGAAATGTTGTTTGCTTTATGAATATAAAAATTATGAGGAAGCATTTAAGCATTATCCGGCACTTCATTCAACAATCGAAACAGAAGAAGGAAAATGCAGGCTGATTAAAGTAGATATTTTTAAAAATATTTCGACGGTATATTTCGAGGAATCTAAGAAATATAGAACTATGGAATATGATGAAATCAAAAAATATATGGATGGCGGCAAAGTAAAAGCTCCAGAATTGCACGAAGCAATGTCGCTATTCTGCGACGGACAGGCGCAAATCAAACGCGATATGCATGGCGAAGTATATATTGAAGAAAAGTAATCAATGGATTATAATATTCATATTTAAATTTAAATTTAAAAACAAAAAATCCTTAATACTAGAAAGTTTTAAGGATTTATTTTATATATATTAATTATTAAACATAACGAAGCATAACCAGCAGACCACCGGTAATATAAGCCAAAACCCACCAAATATAAGCATATCTCGAGAATAAATGAATAGACTTGGGCACCGATGCGCCAAAACCATTTTTGGATTTTAATTTCCAGATTAAGAAAGCATCAGTGAGCATTCCAAGCAAAGAAGAATATCCTAAGAAACCATGAAGAGTAAAAGGACCTTTGCTAGAGCCGGCAATCATCAAGCTGGTGGCGATAATATCGAAGGTAACTCCAAGAGTAATAAATAAGAGAACTTTTTTGCTAATAATTTTAGTTTTTTGCTCGCTGATAATTCCAATAGAATAAAAGAGTAAAGCGAGATTGACAATCAACATACCAGCCATTAAAATTGGTTTCATTAG
>CAZBNQ010000002.1:0-31951 GCA_964493035.1 uncultured Hyphomicrobiales bacterium
TTGCGGATGACTCTCTGTCTAATCTATACAAACCCAACGATTCAACATTTATCAAAGATTTATCAGGATAATTCGCTGCATTTGTCGTGTTGATAGCCTTCAATGCAGTCAAATCAGCTACCGGCGCAATAATAGCACCTCCAATCCCTGTTGATATAGCATCAAGAGCAGCCTTAACTGCGTCAGCTCTCGGGATTTTATCACTTCCACCAATTAATACTGTCTCCACGCCATAGCCAGCGCCAAGATTATCACCTGTTGTACCTGCCCATGTAACAATATTACCGTTAGTACTTGAAGATTGCTTCTTAACCTGAGCATCATTAGTTACATTACCCAATCCAATATCAGCTTTTGTAGCTCCATGAGGATTGCCAACACTCGAAATGTGCGATTGAATATTCGCATTTTTGGGCTCATACACCGTATTATGGTCATGTGATGATAATGCAAATCTACCATTTGCCCAAGTCTTTATTTTGCCTGCAAGATCCGTTAGAAAACTCATTCATTACTCCTTAAGAATATAAAATCAAATCAAATTGCGCCCATTGTTCCGGAGCTGCGTTAATATCATCCACATTATGATTATGTTCAACTAATCCAGATATCGTTAAATGCACTACCTCACGAACTTCAACTACTCTTGTAGATTCGTTTTCTGTGACAACTTCAATATTGTTGTCAATTTTATCAATTTTCGAGGTCTGGATTACATGCTCAATCATGTTGTGTGTGTCCTTGTATTTCTAATTGAAAATGCACCTTCAATGCAAGGTGAAGTCATATCAGATATCATCAAAATATCATAAGAATAATTGCCTGCAGGACAATTGATTGTTATTTCTTTAGGTATTTTAACAATTAAACTAGTACCTGAAGTAATAAAAGTCAGATCGGCTATTAACCCACCTGTTGCATCTCTAACCTGACCAATAAATTCATTAGCCGATATGTCCGTTGGGAATCGGAATTCTGTCATAAAGTCCGTTCCCTTGTATGCTATTAAATCACATTTACCGAACAGTGTCATTGTAATTACTTCCTTTCTTCAAATTTAAATGTTGCAAATAATCCTGCGCTTAAGCTTGTTACTTGTTGTTCTGTTAGACCTATACCTAAGCAATGATCTATTACATGGATAACTTCATGCAATAATGTTTCTTGAATAATATCTTCAGGCATTAAACTATTTAGATATATTTTACCTAACTTTACATCACATCTTCCCATTAATGAAGTATCAGAAAATTCATTTGGTTCAATGAAATTTATTTCGTAATTTTTGCCTAATATTTTCATAATATAAAGCCTCTTAAACGGGACACAAGTACTGTAGAAAATAAAAAGGAGATGATATTATGGCACGTAACACTGGTTCTAATAGTCGAATTGGCTCTGTAAAAAATAGAACTCAAACCCAAACACCAAATGGTACATGGATGAAACGGGACACTAATACAGGCCGATTTATTGGTGGCAAAACCAATGATCCTTACAAAGGTGTTGCAAAAGAATCTGATGGTCGTAGAGATAAATAATACTATATAGCCATAAATTGAGATTATCATACTTGTGTCCCCAAAAATTACTTCCTATAAATATATATAATGGTATCTAGCCTTTGAACCTCGTATCTCCGATAATTTGGAGTTTCTAACCTCCAAATAGTATAGCCGTTTTTATTGAACATCTTCTCTTTTTCGAATGAAATTGAGTCTGAAGCTATTTCTTTCCAATATACTGGATTTGACCTTATCACAATACTGTCAATTGGAGTAAGATTTTTTGCTTTATCTTGCTTCCATGTTATTTCGATATTGTCTTTTAAAAGCCCGTAGCCTGCATTTAATAGTTGACATGATGAAATTATTGGCAATAGCAATAAAATCAGAATGAGGAGCTTTTTACCTTGCTTTTTCTTGGTAATTTCCTCTTGGATTTTATTTTCAATTTCTTCCTTTTGATCCTCGATAATTTGTTCTGGGAATGAGGTGTCGATACCGAACCGAACCTTAATCCATCTTAATAACATGATTAGTGCTGTTGCAAATAAAAATGCAATTACTAATAATGTTATCGGATCATTTAATATACTTAACATGTATTCCATTTGATTTCCTTGACATTTATTTAATATTATTTTGTGTATTTATTAATAAGTAGGTGTTCTTATCCTTACTGTCCCAAATTGGTCTAGCCATTTACTAAATTCATTGTCTGGTAGTGTGTAATTATAATTTCCTTGAACTTCACTTATATGTGTCGTTCCGTCAGCAATCATGCTTGAAAGAGTTACCTTTCTTATACTAACCTTATCGCTGACATTTCCGCCTATCACGTATCCGCTTTTCTGCTGTGCGTCCCATGAAAGAAAAACGTCTACGTGATGTCCGCCTCTGCGAGTTTTTACTCGGTAATCCCCAATTTGGGGAGTATATCTTTTATAAATTATATCGTTTAAAGTCCATGTTTTGCCTTGTGCAAAATCCCTGGCTCGAGCCGATTTGATTCTCGGATAAATAACCTTACCAAGATCAGCCCAAATACTCTGAGATGTTGCACACCAAGGCACTTCTAAGAGCTTGCAGTATCGGTTGAATTTATCAACCTCGAGACCGCTATTGCTCCCTTTGGGGCTTTCCTGCTCGTTCAGGTAGTATAGTGCCATTACTACGTGAAGCGGTATCGAGTTGCTGTCTATTTTCTGGCATTGCTGCAGGTTGCTCAATGTAGATTTTGGGACCTGCTTCGTTATCTCCGCCGATCGGATTGGTGATGTAGGAATAACCGAGGATAAACCCCACCCCAAAGTAAATAGCGAACTCAAGCCCACCAATAGCATAAGCAACAGCATTTTTGGCTTGCTTTCCAATGGTGTCTCCTATGTAAAATACTTTGTCATACCATATTTTGAATATGGCGCCGATTGATGTGGTCAAAATGCCAAATGCAAATGGCACTAAAGGCAGTACCCATTTAATGGATATTACAGCAAATATTACTGCTATACCAAAAAGCATAGCTACATGAAAATTCCGTTTCCTATTAAAGGCAGGATCTTCATCACTTATATCGTGCTTTTCTTGCATATAATAATCGAGTTTTTCCTCTATTCGGCTGAGAATATCTTCATCAAGCCGACCTGATTGAATTGCATCAAGTAATCTTTCATACTTATTTGCTAATTCTTTTTGCTCAGGTGTCATTTCAGATGGAGACATTGAATTAAGCAGTTTCTTCATCATTCCTTCAATATTATCAAGCCTTTCTTGAATTGTTCCCATCTGATTATGCTCCTAATACTCGAATAAATTCTAATCCGATCGATAAAGCCAGTGAATCTTTATCAGCAACAGTAGCTAATTCTCTTTTGGCTTCTTTTACGCTATTTACTACCTCTTTTGCGAGCTGAAAAATTTGTATTTTATCGGCGTCGCTTTCCCCTTGTTTGGTTGCTACGAGGCTGTTGATAGCTTGCGTGAGATTGGTTATCTCTTTCATATAGTAAATCTCTGATTGTTTTAACAATAATTTGTGGAATATTGTTTAGTGATTCCTGTATCTTCCCGACATACGTCTTAATTTCTGATACAGCATGGTCGAGAACCTCAATTTTGGTGTTATGTTCGTTGATTATCTTCTCGTGCTGCTCTACAACTAATAATCTGTCATCAAAAGCATCAAGTTTTGTCATTAATTGATCAACTTCAGCCCTATCAAGTCTGTTGTGAATGGTTTCTATCGACTCAAATATTGCCTCAATATCCTTATCGTGTGTTACGCATTTTTCTGCTTGCAGCACAGCATCTTTTTCTTCTTCTTTTTTTTTAGTACTAAAAAACTGCTTAACACCATAATAAACACCTACAATTGTTGCAATTCCCACGATTATACCAGCTAATGATACCATTATATTTAATATTAAAGTAAAATTCACTGTCCAGTCTCCTAATAAAATGATGGTGTATAAACAATTCTTATCCATGCGACATATAGTCCCGATTTATACCCTTTAACATCTACTATGTGATCAGCCACAAGTTTGAAATTTGGCAGTTTGTGCAAACATTCTCGGGCTATGTCATACAATTCCGAGATTTTTACTTCACCTTTATTTTTATCATTGATATAAATCAATATGAGGTATGGATCATCAAAGCTATATATGCCTCCAATTGGTTCACCATAGACTTTAGCATCTCTTCCTATATATACAACGCCATTATCAGCCTTGCTTTTAGCCTCAATTTCTAACTGATCATTGCCTTCTTCACTTGCAGGATATAATGTTGGTGTAATTATAACCTTCCTCCCTGCTTCTGCATATGCCTGCTCAAGCTTGGATTTTAGTTCTTCTTTTACATCATTTGTTATCATTACATGTTCTCCAGCCTGCTTTTGCTAAATAATCTGTCTGCAAGAGTTTTGTTTGTTACAAATACTGCAGCACTTGTAGATGTTTTAGGTATATTATGTAATTTTAAAGTTCCATTCATTATTTCTGTTATTTTCTGTCTTGCTATGTTGTATCTGGCATACACGTCTTTCATCTCTTCATCATCGTATTTAGTTGCATAGAGATAATAGAGCACAATATCAAATACAATACGCTTAATATAGTCATCTGGTACTACTGGTACAGCATATCCGGCAATTGACAATGCATTCTCCATTTCTGCAGATGCATCTCTGATCAATGCGTTTACTCGCTCTTCATCGATCTCATCTGAATTGCCTTCTACTTGAGAAAGAGCGAGCAAATCCTCGCTCTTTACACGTAATTTGATATATGCTAAATCAATGTACATTATATCTTGTACTTCACTAGTTCAACTTCAGTGATTGAACCTGAACTTGCTGCCGATAATGCTATTGCATTAACATAATTACCTGCTACAGCTTTCACAGCAAAGCCGTTTGCGTCTGAAGTGAGTAGATCACCTGCAGCAACATTCTCAGATACCTTAATCAAAGCTGTTTGCCTGGTTACAACTGATGCCAATTCACCACTTTTAAATGATTCATTGGTTACACCAATAGCTTTTACACCTGCACCGGCAACAGCCCCTCCATAAGTTACAAATACACCTTCAGGTAGATCAGCAGTTGCTTTTACTACAAGTCTTTCAGTAATTTTTGCGGTGGCATTAATAGCACTCATTGATTTTTACCTCTCTATTGTTCTTTAATTTGTTCATTTTCTACCATTTTCGGGATTGGTACCAAACCAAGCCTAGCGCCTTCAGATAATGGCATATTAATCACTGTATTAGGAGGATAAATTTTGCCATTGTAAGCTATTTTTGTCGCTGATTGGAAATCACCTGTCTCGATAACAGGTGATTCTGTATTTAAAGTTTGCTTAGCCATAGTCTACGCCTTGGTATTTGTGATCAAGAAACCTGCTGTATTCATACAGATTTTTGGTTGATAGTAGTCAAATACTGCTACTTTTTGATATCTACCATATTGGCCTTCAGCTTTGCCAGCAATAGGATAACCTTGCATTTGGAATGTATAACCAAATGATGGTGAATACATACTGCGTTTATCAAATGGACTCTTAGGCACATATGCAAGAACTGCGACATCACTCCATAAATCAATAAAATCAC
Organism: uncultured Hyphomicrobiales bacterium; assembly: GCA_964493035.1. GTDB lineage: Bacteria > Bacteroidota > Ignavibacteria > Kapaibacteriales > UBA2268 > JAUQWR01. The sequence goes on from CAZBNQ010000002.1 coordinate 5,619, forward strand.
CAGTTATTGGATCTTCATAAACACCTGATCCAATAACTACTTCAATTGGATTGTCCTTTGTTGATAATTTTGTTGAAATCAAATCCTCTGTTACCATCGCACTTCCTGAGTATTTCACAATATCAATCAAAGTTTGATGCTCTTGAAGTAATTTGAAAGAAGATTCGCTTAAGAGCAATACATTAGGCTTCTTTACTGTTTTTGCTCTAATCGTCGCAATAGCATCCTGAAGCTGATCTATTGGTTTTGAAGCTGCATTATCCCAGCAATCAGTAGTTGTCAATGCTAATGAGTTACCACTTGCATAATTTGCTGAATCTTGAATGATTTGGACGCGTGCATATTCTTTCTGAAGCTCAAGAGAATCATAAAGAATACGTGTGTTATGAGTTTCCAAATCAATAATGTCGGCTGGTGCTTTCATTTCTCGATGATCAATGATGGTTTCTAAACCATGTTCTTCAAGTGAGAAATCACCGGTTGTATATGTATCTGTATTAATTTGTTGAATTTTGTCATCCTTAAAACCCAATTTTGAGTCATGGATCTTAAAGCTGTCTTTGCCGAAGATCGGGAATTTCCCACGCTCATATTTTACTGGCACTGTAGGCAATAATTTACTACCTACAAAACTTTCATTGCTAAAACCTTGAATAATGTTGGTTAACATTATATCTTTGTTTGCAAATAATTTATCTATTCTACCCGGCATTAGAGTCTCTCCATGATTTTTGTCAATTCTGTTGCATATGATGTGTTGTTCTTGATTGATAAACGCTCAGCCTCATTGTTGATACGTAAACGATCTTCGTCGTTCTCGATATCCATGTTTTTTAATTCATCGTCACTCAAACCTGCTTCATCAGCGAGATTTGGTTTACTTAATGGGGTTTTGAGCTGTTCGATCGTGTTATTTCTTGCTTCGATTTCCTTAATTTTACTTTCGTAAAGTGAAATACCGTCAGCATTTTTCAAAGTCTCCTCATTCTTCTTAAAATGAATAAGGTTGCGTTTCAACTCAAATTGATTTTGCTCATTATTTTCATATGGCAAAATCTTATTTGATAGTCTGGATATAGCTGCTTCAACTTCAGCTTCGATTTTAGAATCCTGAAGTTGACTCTGAAGTGATTTATATTTATTAATCTCTTCTACATGTTGAGCAATCTGAGCATCTTTAGTCTTGATTTCGTTATTAGCGGTATCAAGTTGTGTTGCTAAGTTTGCAATTTGGGTCTCAAAAGCTTTTTTTTCTTCTACTAATACCTTATTTTGATTTTCTAAGGTAGTAGCATCGTTATCACGCTTAAAAAACTTCTGAATCCACTCTTGTATATCAGCCATTTCTTCTTCGTCCTTTTGTTTGTTAGTGATATTCTCGTTAATTATTTGATTCATCCATTCAAATTCAGTATCATTCAAAATTCCAGTATTTAAAGAGTTCTTTAATATTTTTTTTAGCTCAGCTCCTGTATTTGCGGGTATTGGCACAATTGATATCTCTGTTAATTCTGATTTAGTAATAAGATCATAACTAGTGCGCCATTTTGGTAAATTCAAAGTAGCTCTTTCTTCTTCTGACAATGGGATTTCTGTATAATCATTTGCGTTCAATCCAATTGAAGCCATCTTAAAAACACCAATATCCACCATTTTTTTAACAAACTTGGATTCATTAGTTTCCTCATGGAACCAGATATCAGCGTATAAGTCAGCTCCTTCCGCCCATGTATTCAAAGCTATACCAACTGGGAATGTATACCTATTGTGAATGAACAGTATTACAGGATTGTTTAAAAATTCTTTAAGATTAATACCTGCCGTGATGAATTTCCACCCATTTCTATTAATCCTCTCATCAGATACTTTCCAACGATAAACTGTTTTGCCTTTGTAAATATCTTGTGATGAATTATTATTTATTTGAAAAATATTTGGTTTTTTTTCAAAATCCATCATTTTTTCTTTGTCTTTTACGTCAGTATCCATATCGCTAATCCATTGTTAATTCTAACTTTCTGGCAATTTAACAATTCAAAACCTGAAATATGAACCGATTTCCAGTCGGATTTCCAGTCGGAAATTCCGTCGGATCTTAAGGCTGAAAATCAGTCGGATCTCAAGTCTGAAATTCCGTCGGATTTCAAGTTCGTTTTTCCGTTCAAAATTCCGCACTTTTGTAATATTTAATATTATAAAGAGGTTAGCGTGATTAATGACAATTTCAATAAATACATTGAAATAAATATAGATAAATTGGTTAAAGCCAATTGGAATTATAAGGAAGATGATGAAGTCAAAAGAACTCAATTGACTGAAAATATCAAAAGAAATGGACAAGTTGAAAACATTCTCATTAGAGAATTAGAATCTGGGTTTTATGAAGTTTTGAATGGAAATCATAGGTTAGATGTATTTATTGATCTAAATTACGATAAAGTAATCTGTTATAACTTCGGCAAAATCTCGCTTGCTCAAGCTCAAAGAATTGCAATTGAAACAAATGAAACAAAATTCCCTTCTAATCCAGAAAAACTGGCAAAACTTATTGAAGAAATCAAGTCTGAGTTTGATTTCGATGATTTAAAAACTACTCTTCCATTTACTGATGATGATTTTAGAGATATGGAAGCCCTCGCAAATGGTCTTGCTGATGGCATCCCTGATGATATTAATGATATTCAGGATGATAATTCTAATATTCCACTTCCGGATGAACCAGAAACAATTCTTGGAGACCTATACGAATTCGAATCTGAAACAGTCAAACATAGATTACTATGCGGTGACTCGACCAGCACTGAAGATTTAGATAGATTGATGAACGGTGACTTGGCTCACATGATACATACTGATCCACCCTACAATGTAAAATACGCTGAATTCAATAAATCTCGTGGGAATGGTAAAGACTGGACTGATTCATATTGCTCTGCATGGGATGATGATATGAGTGATGATGATTATAAGACATTTTTATTTAATTTCATCTCAAATGGCAAAAGACACCTTATTGAATACGGTCATTTATATATCTGGCATTCTACTACTTACTATTGTGAATTGCTCGAAGCACTCAGAAAAGCTCAGATCCCATATGATAAAGTACCCCTGATTTGGGTTAAACAAGTTGCCCCACTCTCATGGGCACGTTATGGCAGAAAGCATGAACCATGCGTATTTGCAGGCAAAGGTGCTACAACTACTGCAGGTGACGGGGCTCGTTGGTTCGGGCCTAATAATGAAGTTACTATTTGGGAAATTGACAGAGATCATAATGGTGATTATATTCATCCTACTCAAAAACCACTTGCAATACCTTCTCGAGCCATTAGAAATAGCTCCCGACCTGGTGAAAATGTACTTGACTTGTTTATGGGATCAGGCAGCACGTTCATTGCGTCAGATATACTTCACCGTAATTCATTCGGAATGGAGCTTGAACCAAAATTCTGCGATGTAATTGTAATGAGATACGCTAAACATAAAACTAAACAAAATCAATCATTCAAAATATTTAAAAACGGACAGGATATTACTAATCACATTATTAATAAAATAAGTGAATAACATGGGTAGGCCTAGAAATCCAAATAAAAAAAATAGACAACTCGTTGCTCCGGAATGGAGCATTCAGCCCAAAGAAAAGCCTGAAAACTTCGAGATGTTTAAGATGTATAGAACCATGAAAAAAGGGCGGTCTTTAGAGGCCGTCCTTCGATCAATCGGTACTCCGGATCATCTACTTAAAAATAGAATTGGATGGATTTGCAGAATTGCAGCAGATTGGAGATGGGTTGAGAGGTGCGAACTATACGAAAAATGGCTTGATGATCAGCTTATTGAATCTGAAGTTCAAGCAAGAAGAGATATGAAAAAGCGACATTTGAAACTTGCCATGAGTGCTCAAGTAGCTACAGCAGGTATTATCAAGGAATTTGTTGAACTTAAAGAAAATAAAAAAATCTCACTTGATAAAATGAAATCAACTGATGCTTTCCAATCTCTATTCAAATCAATTGAAAAATTGATTTCTGCTTCTGAATTCGAACGCAAAGTACGAGGCGAACCTGATTCAGTCTCAGTTGTTCACAATACTCATCAAGACTATGATGAAATGAGTCATGATGAATTATTACAAAAGGCTAAAGATCATGGATTTGTCAAATCTAAATAACAATGAACTCGATAAACTCTTATCAGCGCTAAGAAAATCTTATGCGCGGAAGAATCTTATTGACTTCACTGGATACACATTTGACAGATATCAGCCAAACTGGCATCATTATCTTATCGCAGATCGATTAGAAATGCTTGCCACAGGCAAAATTAAACGGCTTATTATTAATATGCCACCAAGACACGGGAAATCAGAGTTAGTATCTATTCGATTTCCCGCTTGGTACCTCGGCAATAAACCTCACAAACACATTATTGCTACATCTTACAATGCCTCTCTAGCTGCAGATTTCGGTAAAAAAGCACGTAACGTAGTTGCTTCTATCGAATTTAAAGAGGTCTTCAGACACGCCAAATTATCTGAAGAATCCGCTGCTAAACTCAATTGGACACTTGAGGAAAGCTTCAGCAACAAACCTTGTCCATCTTGCGGATCAATAAACTGGCAAAAGAAAGCTTTTGGACGTGCTATTTGTAAGTCTTGCGGTGCTCTCGGGGAGTTTGCAGGATCCAGAACACTTGGTGCTTATTATGGTGCCGGTGTTGGTGGTGGTATCACAGGTAAAGGTGCTGATTTACTTATTGTCGATGACCCGGTTAAAGATAGAAAAGAAGCTCAATCCGAAGTATATCGAAAGAATGTTTGGGATTGGTTTACTTCTGCAGCCTACCCCAGATTGCAAGGTGATAGCCTCGTTTGTATTTGCCAGACAAGATGGCATGAAGATGACTTGACAGGCAAAGTAATTAATTATAAATTTGGTGATGAACCTTGGCATGTACTATCTCTTAAAGCTATAGCTGAAGAAGATGAAGAATATGAAATATTTAATCCTGACTACATTGAAGCACTTGGAACCAACAAAGTTTTCAGATCCAAAGGTGAGGCATTGTGGGCTAGTCAATTCCCCATCAAAAGACTGTTAGAATTTAAAGCTGGTTCTTCATATGAGTTTAATGCTCAATATCAGCAATCCCCACAACCAGCCTCAGGCGGATTGTTTAAACGTCATAATGCTCGATATGCGGACCAGATTGTAGGTGGATATTATAACTTACATGACGGACCAAATACAAAAGTTGTATCCATTGCTAATTGTTATAAATTCGCTACTATGGATTTAGCTTATAAAGAAAAAGAATCTGCCGACTATACTGTAATCGCCACCTGGCTTCTTACTCCTGATAACGACTTAATACTTGATGATATATATCGTGAACGTATAGATGGTGCTGAACACATGAATTTAATTTGGCAAGTATTTCATAAAAATCACCCATCAGTTATTATCGTTGAAGACTATGCTTACCAGACTTCATTACTTCAAACAGCTGTAAATAATGGATTGCCGGCACAAGGTTTAGGTGGAGGCAAGGGCGATAAATTTACAAAAGCCATACCAATTGCAGGCATGTTCGAAATGCATAAAGTATTCTTCAACAGAAATATTCCTATCATTGATGATATTTTGTATGAATTAGCAACATTCCCAACTGGCAAGAATGATGATATTGTCGACGTTTGCTCATTTGCAGGTCTGCATATTTCTAATATTGCATTATTAAAATCTGTTCCATTGGCAACTAAAGATAGAAATATTCCCAATTTTAGTAATAAAAGACAATTTTACAAACAATTATAAAAGTGAATTATGATATTTCTTCCAAATGGCGCAATCGCAAAAAGCCAATATGATAAATCAAGCTTGAAATCCAAGCTGAAACTTCTAGACCAAATGTATAGCCGTTTATACAATATCATCCCCAATCCTGATAATAGAATCAGATCTGAAGGGATGGCTGTATATGATAAAACAATCGATGATCCTGTAGTAGGTGGATCAATAGATACTATTATGGAGTCTGTAAAATCACTCGAATATAAAATTGAACCTAATGGTGCAAATGCTAAAGAAATTGATATCATAAAAGAGTTTTTAATAAATTTGATTGATGACAATATCTTCGGCAAAATAGTAAATGCCATGTTCTATGGGAATCAATATATCGATGTGGTTTGGGACGACTCTACCGGATATCTTAGCCCTATAATTGCAGAATCCCGTCCACATGAACATTTTGTTTACAAATTAAATGAAGACCAGACTAATTTTGAACTTCATTACTATCCTGAAGGTAGTTTTTTGAATTCAATCCCAATACCAAATTACAAAATTTTAGTCCCTACTTTTAAAGATACTTCTAAAAATCCATACGGAAAAGGCTTGCTCTCAAGTTGTTATAAGTCTGCTTTCATCAAGAATAACGCTTGGGATTTGTGGGCAATTTTTGTAGAAGATCATGGTATGCCTAAAATCGATGCCTCTATAAGTATGGGATTAGCCAATACTCTAAAATCTCAATTTCAGTTAGATGATACTCAGCTTGTAAACATGATACAAGAACAATTACAGACACTTAGACAAGATGGAGTATTTACTCACTATGAAGGTATATCTGTAAATCCTTTATCAACTGGCAAATCAGATGATGGTGTTACACATAAAGATTTGATGGATTATTGTGATAAGCAAATTGCTATACTTCTATTAGGTCATAATGGTTCTTCTCAATCTACACCCGGCAAACTTGGTAGCGAGGATATGGCTTATACTGTGCTTGATTCTCGTATTAGAAGTTATGGCAATTTTGTTGCTGCTAATTTAAATAAGTTAATAGCATGGTTCCATGAACTGAATTTCAACGTTGGAAAAGCTCCAAAAATCGAACTTTACCAGAAAGATGGATTATCGAAATACAAGCAACGTGCAGAAGTTGACCAAATTCTTACAACTATGGGATTACAGTTAACTGCAGATTATTTCTCTGAAAACTACAATATCGACAAAAAATATATTGTCGGTTTTAGTCAAGCATCTACAACAAGTGAGCCCCCTGCACCACCACCCAAAAAAGCTGATGTCAAGAAAAATCACTCCTGCTCATGTGATCACAAATTCGAAAATGCTTCAAAAATGGAAGAGAGTGAGGACATTCTTGATGCACTTGATGGTTTATCCGAACACATCATTAATTTAGATGAATATCAATCAATTCATGATGACACGTTAGCAAAAATTATAAAATTTGTAAACTCTTGTGATAACTATGAAGATATGCAAGAGGGCATTATTGACTTATATCCTACATTAGATTATAAAAAATTACGAAACATCTTAACTAATATGATGCTTATTTCAAGTGTTTTAGGCGAATCAATTGTAAATACTGAGGTTGAAGATGGCAAGACCAAAGATAACAAGTAAAGACATCATCTATTGCTTTAGCCTTCCACCTGAAGAAGCTATCGAGTATTTTAAAAAACTTGGTTTAGCTCCTTCTGATAACTGGATAGACACATACAATGCTGTAATGAATGATGCATTTGCTATTGCGGGCCAAAAGAATATGGATATTATTCAAGCCTGCTCTGACTTTATCGCTGGTGCAATTGAATCAGGTATCAGTCTGGATAAATGCAAAAAAGGACTTGAAAAAATAGTTACTCTACGTGATTGGCATAGAGATTTAGTCATCCAGCAAAACATTTCGAATTCTTACAATGCCGGTAGGTACACTAAGCAACAAGAATTAGCTGATACAGTTCCCTATTTGGTCCCAAAACTTGGCAATCGGTTAAATCATACTGCAGGATGTCTTTGGCTTATCGGCAATAAGATGTGTATTAGGGCTGATGACCCGGACATTAAACTAATTTACAGCCCTAGACACTTCAGATGCTCACTCTATTGGCTGTCAATTACGGAATTTAGACGTAAAAGTTTAGGACTTAAAGTTGTTAAGGTTAAAGATATACCTAAAGCATATCTTAATGAAAAGCATTTTCAAAGAACTCCAAGTTCCGGATCGTACACGCCTGATCCAAGTAAGTATAATGAAAAATTGTATGAATATTTCAAGAAATCAAAATGAGTGTGAATTTAATATTAGCTGAAGCAGAAGATGCCATATCTTCGTTGTTTTACTCAAGACAACGTAATATGTCACAATTTTATCGTGGTGTCGGTGAAATATTACTATATTCATTATCAGAACAATTTGATTCAGAAGGTGTAAGATACTATGGTAAAAGATGGGAGCCATTAGCAAAATCAACAAAAGAAGACAGAATTGCAAAAGGTTTTAGTGCCTCTGGCATACTTAATCGACGTGGTGGTTATGCAGGTTTAGCAGGTTCTTTCACTTCTAAAATTTTTAGTGATGGAGTCTCTATTGGTACAAATTATGAATATGCTGCAATCCATCACTTTGGTGGAGTAATTTCCCATCCGGGTGGCACACCTTTTAAATTTGCTAAAAATGGTATTATTGTTTTTGTTAAAAAATCAACCAAAAATCCAGCTGGTTTTACACGCCCTCACAAAATTAGAATACCTGCAAGACCAATATTCCCAAAAACTCTACCTCAAGAAGATATCGATGATATCATAGCTTTGTATTCACAAATAATGGGTTGGTCCTAATTACCAACCCATTCTCCTGTTTGAATCTTTGGAAACTCTAATTTCCTATCTGTTAAATATATCCAAGCATCTACTTTTTTCATTTCCGAGTCAAATACGGGAGTTAATTCTCTTTTATAATGCGTTGGATGCCCTTCCAATTTATCTAACTTCGCAAGTGTGAATGAATCTACTTCGTATAATTCTCCTTTGGCAATTCCACACCCTCGCTGTGCGTATGGAAAATATCTCCCATCAAATAAAATTATACCTGGTGCTTTTGCTCTTTTGGGCTCATACCCTTCCAAAAATCTATGATTGCTCTTACCTTGCTTCAATGTTCCATATACAAATATCTTATGCATTCCCCTTTTCCTCCTTTACAAACTCGTATTCAATTAAATCTTCAACAAATTCCTTGATTGTTTCATATCTAATTTTCGCTCCATTCTGAAATTTGCAAGCTGCTGCAGTGTTTTTCATGAACACTTTGACATCTTCATCATATCCAAATAGTGAAGAATGGTTTAATTGTTCTACCAAATCAGCATCATCCATGGCGAATACTGTCCCACCACCGAGCAATTTATATGTCTTCATTTTATTTAAGTCCTTATTATTAATAGAAAAATAAAAAAATATTTTGAGAAAAACAACTGGCTTTTATGCCAGTTGAATTCTCCTGTTTTCAATGTAACTTATTAGCTCACCTGGTAAAAACTTTACCAAGGTTGAATCATCTGCTTGATCGATTTTTGTTGTTTTTGAGTAATCAACCAATCTTGCTAAAAACAAAATCCAGTTAGAAATTTTATCGAATTCAATTGTACCGGAATGTTGTCTGAATTCTACTGTTCTGTGTCTCCAGTAAGATTCTATATTGATTTTAAAAAATCTTGAATGTAAGTTTAATGTGTTTTTAATTTTTGTAAGCATTTCCGAAATGTCTCTTCCGTTCACGCTTGCAATTTTTTCTTTTATATTTTCTACTCTAATCGATTTTGCGTAATAAGCATTATTCGCTCTTCTCGATTCTGGCATAAAAGAATCAATAATTATTTCTAATTCAGCATAATTTATTAATAAATTTTTCCATGTTTTTTTTGTAAAATTTGAAGTGTCAAAGTGGATGTGCAATCCGCAAGTTTTATTGACTTTTGCTCTTTTATTTTTCAATGCTCTGCAAACCCTTTGAAGTTGATTTAATCCATCCTGACCTTCTAATACAGGGCTTACCAATTCAAAAGGATATTTTCCGGTTATTGATGAATCGCTTACAATCTTCCAATTATCTCTGGTTATGTGGTTGTATGCCTCTGCATTGACCGAAATTCCTTCTGCAGTCAAAGCCTGCATTAAATTATTTATCTCAACTCCGTAAGCCTCAATCTCAACTCCAAATTTTAAGTTAAAAACAAAATCGTTTACTCTGTATATTGCATCTTCAATCATCTCTGCAAAAGTTCTGCGTCTGATTTTTTCTGGATAAGTTTGAGCAAAAACATTCTGAACAAAACCGTATCCTACACCCATCAATTGTGAAACCTGACTTCTTGTAAATCCTAACTCAAACAACATTTGCATTTTCTTAGTCTTGCTTAAGTTGCTGTTTAAAATTTCTTCTTTTGTCATTTTCTTCTAAGTCCTTTATTATCAATTGTTTAATTAACTTGATGACAACTTAAGACAATTAAAGAACTAATGCAAGTTATATCTCTATATATTTCAAGTATTTGCAAGATTTTTTACAAATTAAAAAAGCCGTCTTTCAACGGCTTGCAGTGTACTCTATTTTTTTATTATGTTTTATTAATTTATATCTACCTTCTTCTTTTCTGATTTTCTTCCTTTATCTCCCTAATAAATTGTCTAACAACATCGACTGGTCTATCGATATTTCGGGATAGTATACTTGGTTCCTTATCAATGTTTTTGGCTATATATCTTTTTAATACATCATTCATATAGTTAATCTTTGGGAGCTGTATCTTATGTCCGTCCCAAACGCGAAGTATTGATCTGACAACATCAAGATTACTCTCTTCAGCAAGTATCTTCAAGTCTAGTGGCAGATCATCCACCGTTAAGTTCTCAAGGATTTTATCTACTTCCATATGTGCCTGTATTAATATTATTAATAATCTTTTTTACTTGATCTAACGAGTCTGCGACTATTGCTATCCCGTCACTTTTATGTATTTTATCAATATTATATTCTTGTAATTTTGTTGCTTTTTTACCAGTGTCTTTTACCTCAATAGCAAGGAATCTACCCTTATAACATGCCAATAGATCTGGGACGCCCGTCTGATTGGCAAGAACTATTTTAACTACATAAGCTCCTTGTTCTATCAAATAGTCCTTGATTTTCTTCTGTATTTTCGACTCCATTAATAAAATCCTTCTTGAAATAATAAGTGGTATAATCTTTTTTCTTTATTACAGCCTTCATTATTTTTTCTTCAATGCCACCCTCAATAAATAACCAATGAACAATTGATTTTGTTTGTCGGTTCATAGATTGAAGTCTTGAACGTGCTTGCCAATATTGCAGAGATGAGAAATCAATATTATAAAATATCAATATATCTGCAGTACTTAAGTTAATCCCCATGGATCCTGCTCTTATCTGTGATATAAATATTTTATTATTTGATTGATTAAATTCCTCTGGACTTTCAGTTGTATTGCCAAGTACTTTTTTAAGAACATTTCCTTCCGCAGTATATTTATAGAATATTGCTATTTTTTTGTCTTTGTACTTGTCTTTAATATAACTTGCTTTAGAAATATCAATATATTTAATCTGTCCTGATTCAGTTATAACAGTACCTGAGCATATTTGATGAATCTTACTCTGCAATTTTACAGCTGAATCACATACAATTTCTTCACCATCTTGAAATCTAAAGTATCTATCCTTCACAATCTTTTTTATAAGTTTAATAGCATCTTCTCTTGGTGCTATATTAATTATTTCTTCAATAATTTCATCATTTTCAAAACCAGCTTCTTCACGTGTATAAGATAAAAAGTATTTCCTTATAACTAATTCGATTTTATCAATCAATGCGTTTTTATAGTCATTGATTGGTACACCGTTTATTTTTCTCTGAGTTACAATCACATAATCTTTAGCCCATTTATAAAAATTCGAATAGACATTAAATGGGCTATATTTTGATACCCAAAACTGATGAAATATTTGTGAATATGATTCAGGTGTCGGTGTTCCGGATAACATTATCATTGGCAAATGATTAAAATGCTCTCTGATCACTTTTGTTACTTGATTTGGTTTAGGATATGCTCCGTTAATATGTGATTCGTCGATTATCAAAAGGTCGTAATCCTTGTTTAAATTATTTCGTAACTGTTCAAAATTAATAACATTTATCGAGAATTCAAAGCCTTCTCTTTCATAATCTTCATAAATTGAATTAATAGCTTTTTTCTTAGTCAAAAAAAGAACGCTTTTAACCCCACAAAGCCTGGCTGTTTCGAGTGCTATTGTTGTTTTACCAACTCTCATTTCTATTGATAAATACACAATAAACAAAGTTTTTAATATTTCAGATGCATTTTCAGCTAATCTTCTTTGATAATCTCTAAGCATGACAGATCTTCTCCTACATATTTAGCATGAAACATCAATTTTATTTTGTGGTTAACTTCGACTGCTTTTGGATAATCCTCATAAATCAACATTTGCCCCATTTCTTCAGCAGTGTAGATTACACCGTCTTCGTAAATGGCTGATTCAGACTCCGCATCAAAAACAAAACTTTTTTGTAGAATCTCACTAAAATATTTATGTGAATTTTTATTCTGAACTGCAATACGATATGATTTTTTACCAATTGCTTCTTTCATGTATTGAATATTCTCAAGCATATCTTCACTTGGATATTTGTTATATTGTCTTTGCAGCTTTACGAGCATATTTTCCATTTCTTCAACAGTCATGTTCGGCAAATCATCTTGTTCAGGCTCTACTTCTTCTTTTTTCGGTTCTTCTTGCTTTTGTGAGCCATAAACAATAACGCGCTTTTCCTCTGCTTCTTCAGCAAAGGTTTGTTTTGGACTTTCTTGCTTTACTTCTGCAATACACATTTGAGCTTCAACTTGTCTTATCTTATGTTCGATAATCTTTTTCTGCCCGTCAGTCTTGCATTCAGCAAGTCTTTGTATCCAGTAATTTCTTATATCTTCTATTTGATTATTCATATTGTTATTCTTTTTTATGGGTTATTTTAGTTACTTTAGTTACTCAATTTTGGGAAAACATATATATGTATATACATAGAGCTATTTTACCAAAAATCAGTAACTAAAATAACTAAAGTAACTATTAAAAAGCTCTTGGTTGTTCTCGATAGTTATTATTTAAGTCAATACCAATTAGATATTTAGCATTTTTGGTTCCACGTTCACTTGATATACCTTCTCTGTTTTCTATAGCTCTATAGAATTTATTTTTAGGCATAGGTATTTCTTTAGTTTTATTACACCAATTGAGATAAGCATCAAGAAGATCTGATGCAATTACTTTATTAGCTGGTTGTAAATCACAACATTCAGCGACAAAATCGGCTAAACGATCCTCTTCATCTCGATATTCTTTAGTGGCATTTACAACATTTTCAGGAGGCTTTAATCCTTCTTTCAGATAAAGTTTCCATCCTTCAAGAATCCAATTAAAAATGCCGTTTTTCTCTAGGTCGAAATCAGCCATTAGTTCAGCTTGTGGCCTTTGTTCTTCCTTTGGGATGGTATTAGTAAATGGAATCATATGGAGTCTTCTCCAAATACCTTCATCAGTACCTTTTACACGAGGTTTATGATTACCATAAAGCCAAAGAGTATGTGTTGGTTTAAAATCGAAGTAGTCTTTATGCATAAACCTTGCTGTAATTTGGTCTCCACCTGTGAGGTTTTTAATTTTATTCTCATCGAAAGACCTATTATCAGGCAATTCTTCAGCAACCACCAAACGTGATCCTGGTAGTCGGGCCACATCATTGGGGATTGAATCGTTGTTTTTTAATAGTAACATTTCTGTAGGTGCTTTTTGAAAATAATCTCCAAAAACCATCTTTATTACGTTAAAAAATACAGATTTTCCGTTTTTCCCGGCTCCATGGCAGAAGAAAAGAGCCTCTTCCAAGTGAGCACCACAGAGTGATAGCCCGAGGGATTTTTGAACAAACTTGATAGTGTCTAAACCAAATACTTGACTGTTTTCATATGTAACAAACATCGTATGTAGAGATGCTTCAAAGCAGATGGCATCTGCATCGGGTTCATACTCAACACCGGCACATTTTGACAACATATTTGAGGGACTATGAGGAAGAAACTCGTTGGTTTTGAGGTTATAAGTCCCATTTTTTAAGTTAAACAGATAAACATCCGAGTCAAAATCGGAATTTTCACAACGAATTCTTTGATCAGATGATGCCAGGGCAACCATAGCTTGTAATTGAGCTTTCGATTCGGATTTTAGAGCATGTTTGATTAATTCTTGCTTTTTTGTATCCTGTTGAATCGATTTAGCTTCATTATAAAGATTTCGGATGGTCTTTTTTGCCAGCTGCATTATTTTATTCGTTCTGTCCTCTTCCCAGTACCGACCGTTCCAAATATGCCATCTTCCCGAAGTATGGTTAAATCTGACTTTATTTGCATATTGGTCTGCAAATCGTTCAGAATTGCCTAACTCGGTTAACTGATATTGTATGGATTCAGTTGTTTTATTAACAAGTTCCCCTCTATCATTTACTGTTACAGTTGAATATTTATTAAACAAAGATGAAGTATCATACCCATTTTGTTTAGCATAATAAACAACTGAGGCAATAGTAGGTTTGGGGGATCTGTGTTTGATCCGATAAGCAGTTCCAACCTTATCATCAGGAGACCACGAGTCAACAAGAGATATGGCAGTGTGTTCATCAAATGTATTTCCGATAGCAGATACAATCTTTCCCCATTCATCATAAGCCATCCGTTTTGGGATATAAGACAACATTTCTTTAACTTGATCGGGAGTAATTGTATCGGGCATTTTCCGTTCATAACTCTGCAATGTTTTCTGCTCAGTGTCTGCCTGCCCTAAAATCCTATGTAATACAGATTTTTTGAGTTGTTTTCCGAACACTAAATATTCTGCATCTTTTGAGCCATAATAAAGCCTGTCAATGTTTTTACAAGATTTATCAGACTGAAATTTATTGATAAAAGCTTTCGCAATTTCAGCATACTTAGCCGGATCAGATATATATTCAGGCAGTAGGAAGACAATCCTAAATCTATGATGTTCTTCAGTATGTGAAGGAGTAGTATAGATAAGTAGTGCATTATCATGAAGCCAAGGATCAGCCATAGCGATATCAAGCGGCAAATAACCTTCCTGTATCGTCATAATCCTTTCATCATATTTCTTTGTTGTAGGATTATAAACTTTAGTAGTATTGTCAATATCAATAGGCAGTAAAATTGCTTGGGATATGTCAGCAATTGCGGGCTTCTTGCTTGATGCACTAATTCTAAGAACACCCTGAGAGAAAGCATAACCACTCCTGATATGTTCAATCAGCATATCAGGAGTGAATTCAGTGTTTTCCCATCCGGGTTTGGTCGGATCGTCTTTATTGATGAGATTTCTATTTATAGATAGTTTGAATTTCATGCAAAGACCACCGAGTTTAATTCAACATCACATTCGGAAATAGGTGCATAGTTTAATTTTTGAATTACTTGAGGCCTGAGTTTTAACAACAATTCTTCTGCTTTTTCATGCTCAATTTCAAGCATGAATTTAACAAATGAGCTAGAATGATAGTAAGTACATCTATCTCTGTTAGCAATTTCAGTGGCCCGATTTATATTCGAGGATAAATGATAAGCAAGGTAAATAACGAAGTGTCTTTGAATAGCGATATTCTCAACACGAGTTTTTGAAGCGAGGCTCTCCCAGTTAATATTAGTACTAATGGGAGACTTAATAGTATCAAATTGAATATATTCCATTTTTGACCTCAAATCTATTGTTCAGTTTAATTATTTTCAAATTCGGGTTGGCCGGAGCCATCTATATTATTTATGTTTGATATTTTATATTTAAGTTTCAGGTGCAAGTCATGCACTATAATATCAGAGTTTGTTCTATTACCTTTACCCAAGAGGTAAGTAATATCGGCGATCCACATAAGGATGTGAGTATTTTCAATAAGCAGATTATTTTTCTGGCAATAGAGCTCTGCTTTTCTTTGATTTCTTGCGATTACAATATTCATCTTTTTCCTTTTGTGCTTTTAAAGCTTCAATTGTATCAGCAACACGTTTGCTGCGTTCTAAATTCATTTTTTGGTAGGAAAGACTCCCATTTTTTTTCATTTTGCACCTATTCCCATTTACCGTTAATAAAATTAAAATCTCTTGCGCTATTAAAGCTAAATTTGTTAACTATTCTATATGGAGTTAACCAATATAAACAAGCGTAGTATTTCATATTTTGGAATAGATTTCCTTCAGAGCCTAAGTAGAATACCATACATTTGGGCTCATCTTTGAAACTTCCAACATATCTAATAGGACTAACAAAATATCCTGAAAGAGTTGTTTCATCTCCAGCTTTAATAATCTCGTTATTTACATTGAATTCCAAGGGTGCAAAGAACTCAGACTCATCTTCAAATGCGTCTAGTATAACACCAAGCCCATTGCCTCTATTATAAATTACACGTTCCATTTTGCACCTTAACTTTCTAAGTATTTGATTATATTGGTTATTTTGGTTCTTTTTTGTTCATTGTATAGTTTTTCAAGTTTAAAGTATAAATTGAGATTTTTGTAATTACTTTTGTGTTTAATTCGTTCACTTATGCATATTTCATTGATATATATAGAGTATTCATATACTCTAATTGCGTCTATCCTATAACAAGGCTCATCAATATGTTCCATAATAAGGAATCCTTGTTCAATCAGCCTATCAATTTTGGATTCTATCATTTCATATGTAATCATAAATCACCTTTCAAGATGTAGCCATAAAGCAACATTTTTAGGCATTTTTAATCTTATCTTTTCAACCAATATAGCTGGGTATAGATGCCATTTCTTTTTACAAACAATAGCATATCCATCTTGATGGTAACCAAATCCATAAAACAATCCACTATTATAATGATGCCAGCCACATGGATGATCTCTGTAGATAATACCAAGAATCGAAAATCCTTCTATTACGGCTTGCCGTGTTTTGATTTTGCTTTTTTTTATGATTAATTTAACCCAAACTTTATCGCCTGATCGTAAAACAAAGCCGGATTTAAAAGCTGATATTAATCGTTTCATAAATCACCTTAAACTCTTAACAAAATATTGGAATATTAATTAAAACTTGGTTAGGGTCTACTTTTACGTTGATTCCCCATTCCTCTTCTTTGTAATACTTTTGATATTCAGGATTTTTAACCCAGGTCATAAACGCCATTTCAGTTATTTCAGAGGCTTTATCTTCAGGGCAGAAAATAATGTACAACAAAACTTTACAGCTCTTTATTTCAACCACCTTGAAAATCTTACAATTCTCCATGCGTTCAACTAAAGCTCTAAATTTTGTAGATAATTCATAGTTGACATATAGCTCTAATGGTGCATCCATCTTACACCTTCAATTTACCGAATGGAGAACCGTCGGCAAAAATAAGGTTTTCAAATGCTTCATTATATTCCCATGTCCCATGGAAGGCAAAAATAAACGTGTCGTTAAATCCGATTACTATACCACCCCACTTGTCGGTATCCTTGTACTTAACTTCTTTTCCCATAAATAAATGCCTATCTTTATACGTAAAATGAATATATTGGGGCTCTGGCTTAATACGATAACAATAATCATATAGGTTACTATTGATATTATCAATGTAGTGCCAACTATTATCATGGAAAATCTCCAAATTTATAGAAACTAGATGGCCATATCTATTAAACTGCCATTTAATTTTAGGAATAACTTCGGTTTGATAATATTCCAATTTCTCTTCTTTCGAGAGCGAAGCGAATTTTTCTGGGGTCATTTCCATGTTAAATCTCCTCTGTATCGGATTCATAAGAAACTCGATCTATAATTGTAGATATGTATCCATGGTCAAGTTTATCAGGAGAAACTTCTCTAAGAATTGTGATAAGTTGAGCGAAGTATGCTACATCTACACCTATTAATTGTTCTTCTAAAACCTCAAAATCGTTTAAATTTAATTGAGATATTTGATACATAATTTTCAAATATTCTCCTGCTGTTATATTCCATCCTCTTTTTATGAACTTTTTTGTTCTGATTATTGAGGTTAGAGGATACTGGCTTCCTTGATATTTAAGGTATTTTGTTAATATTGACTCGAGTGCAGCCTTGTTTGTTACTAAACCTTCTTCGAATGTGAAATAGTTGGTTGCATGAACAAAATCGAACGTCTCATGAATAGCTTTGCTGTCTCCCCAGAACCTGATAACTATTTGTATATCATCTGTTAATGATATTGCATTGGGAGAGAAATAAACAGGAGAATATGGATTCTCTGTTTTCTCAACACGAAAACCAGCACCACCAAAAAACAATTTTATTTGCTCTGGCTTTAATGTTCTTAAGGATACCCAATAACCATCATCTTTAATAAGAGCAGGAGTATCAATTTTCTGAGCCTCATGTTCAGAAATTAATTGTTTTTTTTCAACCCCATCTAAAATTTTAATATTAGCGTGAGCATAAGGTTCTGTATAATATTTAACCAATCTCAATAAAACTGCTCTGTCTTTTATATAGACATCATAATCATTCACTGTTTCATTTAACAAAAGTGATGTTATTGAACCTCCACTGACTAAGATGTTGCTTTTTAAATCTTTTTTAAGATCAAGATCGGATATAGAACTTAACCAATCTTCGAGTTTTGCGGATATAACTCTTTTTATAGTTTTTAATTGCATTGTATATTCTCCTAATTATTTGTTTAATCAATTATTTACATGGACAACTTAACATATAAACGCGTTAAAGTCAAGTTATATCCTTGATTTATTTGAACTTATATAAATTCTTCTTATAAAATATATTTCTATGTTTAATGCTATCGATCCATTCTTCTGTAGGCTTAATGGCTTTGGCTCCAGTCATAGCACCAACTATTACATAGTCAAAGTCTTTAAAATCGAATCCCGTAAAATCACCAAGTAAAGGCTCAACTGAAGCGAATGTGTGATTTGGTACAGATTCAACTGCGATTTGGTATATGATATTCCAGTCTGAGGGTTTGGTGATTGTGGCACCTAACCAGCAATTTGCAGGGAATCTATAATGGACAAACCTGTCAAAAAGTTTGGTTAAGAATAAAAATCTATGTTGAGGAAGTTTTTCAGCCACTTCAATAATCTGCTCGATCCATGGATATTGAACACCATCGCCCATGATATCACACATTGAGCCGACGAATATTGATGATGGGTTTTTAAGCCCAAATGGTTCTTTTAATTTTTCTGGAAAGAATTGAGGTACGGACCAATCTTTTACAAATTCAAAGCGATCATTTAATTTTTTAGCATAACAATAAGAGCATCCATTTTTGCACCCAATAATCGGATTCCATGTATAATCAGCCCATTCAATTTTTGTCTTAGTCATATTAATTCCTATATATAGTTAAATAAGAAGCTCCGCCCACCGAGACAAGCGGAGCCTTGTCTTGTTAGGAGAATAAAACAAGAACGCCAAGTTTTTCAATATTTGGGATATATTTCATCTTATTATTTCCTTTTTAAAAACCGCCCATCGCTGAGCGGTGATATTTTTGTGTAATGTTAAAAGGCAAGAATTTATTCATAGAGAACTTTCTTTTTAGTAGCAACTGCGAATGCGTGTTCAGCTCTTGCACCTGGAGACCACTCCCATCGTTTAAGCATCATAATAGCATCACAGTCTTTCAAGTTTTTTATATCATGAAATAGATATTCTTCATAAGTTGGAGTTCTACCTAATTCTTCCGACAGTTGATTACCGATAATGATCGGGTTTACAACGTCCCATATGGTTGAAAACCTTTTATGTGCTTCCATAAACATAGTTTCCGCTGCAGGGTTATCAGCGATCATTCCAGATAAATATAATTTTGGTTTCGTGTCCATAAATTGTAAATCCTTCATTAAAAAGAGCCGGGCAGGGTATTCATGTTATATTTATACGGGGATTTGCCCGGCTTAGATTATAAGATTAAAAGTTTACTTCTGTAATAGAATCTTCTTCAACTTCAGTATCCTGAAGCGATGGGGTGTAGTGATTGAGTCTTGAGTTTATCTCTGCAACTCTTTCTTCTACCCATTCCATTCTTTTTGAGCTATCCAATAAAGGTTTCTTTGTTTTTGGATTTAAAACAGGTACAATTTGTTTTGTTTTTGTATCAAGTCGCGTTACTGGTTCTAATTCGGGTATATCTTCAGCTTTATATTGTTTAGTCAGTTTGTTCCCATTAAATTTTACAGAAACAAATGTTTTGTCTTGCCAGACATACGGCGTTAATCTAATTGTTCCAACACCTGGATTAGGCAAGGATGACAAACTATTTACAAAGCCTTGGAATGAAGAACTTTCATAAGATGATGTCCAAACATATGTTTTGTCATTGTCATCTTTAAATTTAACATTCCATTGTTCAAAGCTTTCGTTGTTAAATGATACTTCCTTTTTTTCAATTGAGATTAATGTCCCTTCAAAAAATGAGAAGCATAATTCGATCATAGGTTTGCCAGCTTTTGTATCATATTCAAGCCGTTTTGTGGCATTCGACACCATATCAAAATGGTCATCCTCGTTATCTTTTGCGATAGAAACAACTATAGCACCTTCTTTGATCTTCATATATGTGCTTGGTGAATAACTTCCAAATCCCATGATATATCTCCTTATCTTAAGTTTAATGAATCTTTTTGGAATATTTTAATACCTGGTATCTCTCTGACACCTGCCGAAATTGCAGCTTTTACTGATGCTTCATTTAATTGAAGATGTTCGAATGGAACTTTGCTTAAATCCTCAACTTCGAAGGTCCAAATTTTACGGATACCTGATGGTGTCGGAGCATTTGTGACTGCTTTTTGTATTGCAGCTTCTTGCATTTTCATTGATTCAACAGCTAAAACATCTTCTTCAGATACTTCTTTATTATTTTTTACTGCTTCAGCTAATTCCG
Source organism: uncultured Hyphomicrobiales bacterium (assembly GCA_964493035.1). GTDB lineage: Bacteria > Bacteroidota > Ignavibacteria > Kapaibacteriales > UBA2268 > JAUQWR01. The sequence continues at coordinate 26,506 of CAZBNQ010000002.1, forward strand.
CTTCTTTTTCTAAACGAATCCTTTCTTGCTCGGCCAAGATTGCTGCTTGCTTCTTGCGTTCTTCTTCTGCTTTTTGCATTTGAATTTGTTTGTACTTCAAAATTTGATCTCTCAAATCTTTAATACCGCTATTTAATTCACTAAGAAGAGTTTTAGCATATTCATCGATTTTTGCTTTTGCATCAACATAAGGTTTGCCGGCTTCTTTGCGTTTTTCATCGATTAATTTTTCTAATTTTTTTGATTGTTTTGCAAGCTCTTCAGCAGTTGCCAAAGTTGAGTCATCCACAACAACAAAGTTTTTGCATTGTGAAGCAAGATTGTTGATTTGAGTTTTAGCTGTGATGAATGGTTTCAATTCGTTTAAACCTACAGCTGGAGCGTTATTTATTTGTTCGGACATTATATTTAGCCTTTATATTATTGGAAAAGATTATTAATTGCATCTAATGATTTTTGAGCCTCTTGTGGTAAGATTACTTCTTCTATTGGCTCTAAAGTGATTACATCTTTGATTAATTCTTGTGATGTTTCTTCCATGTTTTCTTCATTTATAGGTTCTTGGCTTGGGATGTTAAGAACATCAATTGCAGCTTTTTTGACTCCATGAATACGCAGATGTCTTTCTTCAAATGTTTCTAATTTGAGGTTATTATCTGCTGAATATCCGAGATATATTTTACCGGAAATGGTAACATATTTTTTCTTGTCAAAATCGATGTTTTCTTCTTCCATCTTGAAAAGTTTGATATATTCAGGTACTTTTTTACGTTCGATTGAATTAGTTTGATTTTTAAGATTATAGTCAGGTGTAGTTGTCCATTCTTTTGGCGACCAATTGTATAAGGCATCAATCCCGATATGTGGCAAATAGTCATTCCATAACATCTTATAAAGATGCAATTGAGCTTCATTATTTGGATAGAATCCATGTCTACCGGATTTGATATCAATAATAGCAATTACTCTTTTGACTGTTTTATTCTTGATGTCTTTTTGTATTATTGTACCATTAATACCAGTTCCCATATCCATCTCAACTACTAAGTCAAGTTCGCCTGCAATGCCGTGTTTTTTTGAGAATATCATCAGTCCTGCAGCAATAATTTTCAGATTATAATCATTGGCAAACTGGTGGAAAGCAAGCAAATCTTTCTTTAGTTCATATTCCCAAAAGTCTGTTTTATATGTTATCTTTTTGGTCCTAATGAACGTATCAATTCTTGCATCAAGAGTATCAAAATCGAACTCTCTATCTACGATATAATCAGTACAACAGATGTGGAGTAAAGTTCCGTAATCTGCTTTTTGTTTAGCAATTTCGTTTGCACGTTTAATTCCGTGTTCTGCTTGCCATTTAATAAGATATTCAGGTGTTGGCATCATTTTGCCAATGATGGTCGTTACAGATGGATATCTTAAAATTTTAAGTGTGTCTGGATCAATTGAGTAATAATATCTACTACTCCCAAAATTTGAGCGATATACCGGTTGGGGTGGTTTTGTCAGCAATTCCCCGTCATAATACATAGGCTCTATAAATTTATCTTCCATTGAAATAATCCTTTTAAAGTTTGAACAATAATGAATAAGAATCCGATAATAATCAGTGCAGCAAATAAGCTTTTAAATTTTTCTGCTGTAGACATATGGATCATCCTTTGCTAATCTGTTCTAGTTCTTTGTGAAATTTTGTGAGTTTTACAGTTAATACCTGGCTGACAACGATTTTGCATCGTTTATTTATTTCTGCCAATTCATCAGTAAGTCTGAGTTCAGTCAGAGCAGTTGTTAAATCAACATTAACAACATCATTATGTTGATAGAAATCAATTGTTTCTGTCAATTCATTGATTGAACGTGTCAATTCAACTCTTTGCTGTGCCTTGGAAAAATTTTGATTTGCCATATGCAAATTCCTCCGTAATTTTGTAAGTTAATTATTTTAACATGCCCTCGCCGAAGAGTCAAAAAATAGGCTTGGGCATTTTTATTTAGTAGCACGGGCAGGATTCGAACCTGCATTGCGATTTAGAGTGTACGCTAGCTTTTCACGATTTATTTTTAGACTCTATTCGCAAAGTGTCGCACACTTTTGCGTCTGCCATTCCGCCACCGTGCTTAATTCTACTAATCTACATAATCAGAAATTGGGCTTGATGTGCAATCTTCCAGTAATTCTGCATTGTTATTTTTAATAATTGCAGTATAATGTGGATGATACAATTTTGGATTATTCAAGTGCTTGATCAAATCACGAGCGACATTGAAAAAAGTAGCATTTTCAATAATACTATTGATTTTTTCAATCAATACTTCTGAATCTACATTTAATGCCACCTCTTGTTTAATCATTTCTGATAAACTCATACCGTTATCTGGATATTTTTCTTCCATTTTCTTCACCTTAAAAAATATGTTTAAAAAAAATAAAACCTTTACCTTACTCTTGTCAACCGTTTTAATCTTTCGGTTCTGGCATGTGATTCCATATGAATTTTTTTAACAAAATCATCAACATCTTTTTCAGTAGTTAAATATTTATTGCAAATTTTTTCGCTTGGTATTCTGCCTGATGCCATCATATCTCTAACAGCGTTAATACCAAAGACGCCATTTAATTTTTGATGAACTTGTTTAACACCGAGTAACATTAATTTCTCTCCTTTTTAAAGAATCTTTGTTTTAAAAGTTTGATTTTCACTTAAATCTATATTAATAAGTGCCTTTTCTATTGATTCTTGAGTAAAGTAAACTTTCTTCCCGAGCTTTTTTTGAGCGATTTTGCCTGATTTTACCCATTTATAAAGAGTAGATAAGTTTACTTGTAGCATTTCTGCAGCTTCAAGTCGAGTAAGTAATTTGTGTTCATCTTTAATTTGAGGAACATTTATTTTTCTTTCTATGTCAGTTATTTTATTGATAATGAAATCCAATTTACTTTCAAGTGAAGGTAAACTAATTGAAATTGAATTTGACATATTATTCTCCATGATTATCTTCTCTTTAATGTTCAATTAGTTGTTTATAATTTTATTTGTGTTAGCCATTGAGCAACATTCATATTTTGCTTTAAATTCTTCTATTCTAATCATATTTTTTTGGAAAGAAATTTCAGCATCATAAGACCCGAGAATGTTCCATTTGAGATCTTCTAATGCGGTCTTTTGGTCATCGTTTAGGATGATATCTGATAGCCATTCAGTAATCACAGCGATTTTGGATTCAGCTCTTTTTCTTTTATTTTCTAATTCATTTAGTGTCATCTTAATTACTCCGCGTTTATGAGTACTTGAAAGTTTTGGTTTTGCTCTTGCCTTATCACTTTATCTTTAACTTCAGCGATAAATTTTGCTCCTAGTACTGGATGCCCTGTTTTATCAATCATTTTGTCTTTTAATTGATTAATCATATAGTCTGCAGTTTCGTCCCATATATCAGGATGCACATTCATAACTACATGATCCACCACAAAATCGATCATTTTAACAACATCACGAGGAATCATTGTAGGTTCTTCTTGTTTGTTAAAATATTTATCAAATATTGTTTGCTTTTTCATGGATTTACCCTTATATTGCAATTGTCTTTAATGCAGCTCCTTTCGGGTTCCAGCCCTGGGAGCTTTTTTTAATTATTTTTTTCTAAAAATTCTGCTTCATAAATCGATTTTATCAAGCCCCTAATTACGCCTGCATTTGTAATCTTACTAGGCAATTCTTCCTTGATTTTTCTAAACATAGCAGCATGTTCTTTATCAAGTTCAATTACCAATTTTTTCTCCGCTCTTGGAGATTTTGAATATTTTTTCATCTTTTCAATTATCTTGGATGTCATATCATTGCGCCTTAGCTATTATATTTGTAAATAAATTTTGTTAATTTTTTTTGTTAAAAAGTTTTATAAAAATTTTTGTTAAAAAATTTGTAAAATTGTTTTATAGTTTATATTTTTGATTTATGGAGTTAATAAGTTCATGTTAGTTTGTTGATTTAGGTACTGAAGAAATTGGTTTTGGTCCTGTGAATGAACGTTTAGAGCAACTGTAAGGCAATTCTTGATAGTAAGCGCATAGTTAGGTTCATTGTCTGCTGTAACGTACCCGAATTTTTTAGCGATTATTGATAATGGTTCTTTTAACTCGGGTGATACACCAAAGAATGTACGGCTTTTGCCAGCTGATTTATTTTGATTATTGTTTTTGGTTTTCATTGTTTCCCTTCTCCGTTTGTTAAAACATGTTGTAATATGTTTTATAATGTTTGAAATAATTACAAATGTAATTTAACAGAAATTTTTGTTTATTACAAGAAATTTTTGTTTTATTTTTGTTATTTTTGGCATTTTTTTGTTTTTTAATAAATATTTCATACTGGATTAATATGAGTGACGAGTATAAAAGATTAAATGAAGTAGCAAAAAAGTATTTTGAGAATCTAGGTGTTTTAGCCATCAAAATTGGTAAAACACAGGGCTATTTTTATTCTTATAAAAATACTTCCAATTTTGGTAGACAATTATTAGATGAATTGCGAATAAAAGCGAATATAAATCCTGATTTTATTATGACAGGCAATGGTAATATGTTAATTTCGGACCAAGATATTTCTATCAAAGAAACAGAACACAAAGGTGTACCATTTTACCCAATTGATGTCACAGCTTCATTTGTTAGAAGTTTTGATGATATTCAAGCAGTACCGGATTTTTACGTGGATTTTAAACCACTAAATGATTGTACTGCATATTTTACTGTTGTAGGAGACTCTATGTATCCTAAATATTCACCTGGAGAAATAATTGCTATAAAAAAAATTGTTAACCATGATTATATTCAATGGGGTGAAGCTTATCTTGTCATTACTACTGAAGAAGCAAATAGCATGAGAACTATAAAGTTGGTACATAAACACAAAGATAGAAGATTTATTATTCTCAGATCTGCTAATCCTCAATACAAAGGTGATATGGAAGTAGCAAAAGAACATATATTAGAAATGTTTATTGTAAAAGGGCGTGTAAAGCTCGAAAATTTATAAATCTCAAATTTTGGAGGAATTATGATAGTTATTATCCTTGGTTTAATTGTTGCTTTGATTATAGTTCTTAGGAAAAATTCTAAAAACTACAATAATAGTTTGCAATATAAAAAAGAGAAAGAAAGCATTATAGCTGAGTTATCAGATCTGCAGTCCAAGTATTCTCAATTAGAGAAAGATTATGAATCATTAACTATAAAGTATAATGCGGCTATTGTAGATTATAAAGGTATTATCGATATTGAAGAGAGAATAAAAATATTGTCTCAAAAAGAAGATGAATTGAAAAATTCTTTAAGCGCTAGTATTAAAGAGTTATTAAAACAAGAAAAAGAACTTAATGAAACAATTAATACACTTCAAAAGAACAAAACCGAATTGGAAAAAACCATAGTTCATTATGAAGA
>CAZBNQ010000003.1:0-28164 GCA_964493035.1 uncultured Hyphomicrobiales bacterium
TGTCGGTACATGTTCTGGAGATTCGACTTTAGCAATATATGATTTATTGGAAAAAAGCTTAGTATTTAAAGAAAAAATGTATACAAATGATATATGGTCACGTGTAGTATTTTTCAAAAATTCTGATTTTGTTCTTCTTGGAGGAGCGCCAAACTTAAGGATTTACAATTGGAGGACAAAAAAAATCACTTTTGAATCAGAGATAGGAGGTACAAAATATGTATTCAGAAATAAGGATGATAGTAAAATAATATATAATGTTTATAATATAAAATGTTTAGAGATTGATACAACAATATTGGGAATTAATCAACAATACGAGCATAAATTAATAAAAACCATATCACCGTTCACAGATAATTTGCTTTTAGAACTAAATGCCAAAAAAGAAAAATATGAGTTAATAATATCAGATGCAATAGGCAATAAAATATATAATCAAGAAATACAAGGTGATATTGAGCAAGTAATTAATATAAACAGTAAGTCATGGCCAGCCGGAATGTATATTGTAACATTGAGAGATGGAGGAAATACATATTCACAAAAAGTAATAAAGGAGTAAAGAAATGAGAAAAATAATCATTATGATGATACTCCTGAATTCAATGGCAGTATATAGATAATAAATATAAGTTAATCTTATATTATTTAATTATCTAATTTGAGAATTACATAATTAAATAATAACAAGAAATATGTAAATAGTAATCAATAATTTATCCACCCCGCCCGCCTAAAGTCAGGCGACCCTCAAGAGGGTAATAAGAAAGATTCCAATTTGTATTTTTAATTAAAAAAAGAAATAAAAATATATAAAAAAGCAGTGAAGAATGAGAGCAGAAGCCAATTCCCCTCATTGAGGGGTGTCAAGCGAAGCTTGACGGGGTGGATTCTTAAAAATACCCAAAACTAGAGAATACCCACCCCGCCCAACTTTCGTCGGTCGACACACGAGGGTAATATGATATATTCAATTAGTTTAATATTTATATAAACATTGAGGGCTATACAACAATTGGCTTTAATAAAATCAATTATATTGAAATATTAAAGCCAATTTGTATTTTTTAAGAATAATTAAATGAGTTCGGTTCTAACTCTTTTTATGCTTGCACCAAGGCTTTCGAGCTTTTTCTCGATGTTTTCGTAGCCGCGATCGAGGTGATAAACTCTGAGTACTTCGGTTGATCCTTCTGCCACTAATGCCGAAAGAATAAGCGATGCACTTGCTCTTAAGTCGCTTGACATGACAATTGCTCCAGATAATTTTTTGCCACCATTAATTACTGCTGAATTGTCAATTATTTCTATATCAGCTCCTAATCTTACTAATTCAGGCACGTGCTTGAATCTGTCTGTATAGATATTGTCAGTAATTTTGGAACTTCCTTTTGCACAAAGCATGAACGAAGTCCATTGAGCTTGGAGATCAGTAGGCAAACCAGGATATATTGCAGTGATGAAATCCACTGGATTGGGATCGTCTTCCATTTCGAGAAGTATCGAGTTGTTATTTACATCAATTTTGCAACCAGCTTCTTCCATTTTTGCAATAACAGAACTAAGGTGATATGGATTTACATTTTCAAGCTCTATCTTGCCTTTAGTCATAGCGGCAGCAATAAGAAATGTAGCTGCTTCGATGCGATCAGGAATAGTTTCTTCATCCACCGGTTTGAGATTATCGACGCCTTCAATTTCGAGCATAGAAGTGCCAATACCATCAATTTTAGCACCCATTTTGACGAGCATCCTAGCTAATGCAGTGATTTCCGGTTCCATAGCTGCATTGCTCAGCAAAGTATTACCTTTAGCCAATACAGCAGCCATAAGCACATTACCGGTAGCACCAACACTGGAAATATCGAAATGAAATTTAGCGCCTTTCAGTCTATCGGTTTTAGCATTTACGTAACCATTTTCTAAACTAATTTCGGCACCGAGCTTTTCCAATCCTTTGAGATGCAAATCTACCGGACGAGGTCCCCATGCACAGCCACCCGGTAGGGATACTCTTGCTTGTCCGTAGCGGGCAAGTAGTGGTCCGAGCACATAAAAAGAAGCACGCATTTTCTTTACGTGCTCATAAGGAGCTTCGAATGAGTTTATATTGTTAGTATCGATAAAAAGATCATTTCCATTGAGTTCGCAAAAAGCACCAAGCGAACCAAGTAAACGCGACATAGTCCAGACATCGCGGAGGTTTGGTGTGTTGGTGAGATGATATGTGCCAGGTGCTAATAGAGCTGCCGGCATTAACGCCAATGAGCCGTTTTTGGCTCCCGATACTTTAAGTCTGCCGCATAGTCTGCGCTGACCTTGTATGACTAATTTATCCATAATTCCTTGTTATAAAATAATATTCAATGCAAATATAAAAAATAAAAATGAAAAATCTTAGAAAGCATGTCCAATTCCAAAATGGAAATTAAAATTGCTCCAAGTGATTTGTTTTTGGTGCAGTGGATCGTAGAGTGGCCAAGCAAAGTCGCCTCTCAATGGTCCGACCGGTGTGTCGTAGCGCAAACCTAATCCACCTGCAACAGCGAGTTTAGTCAAGTAATCAGTAAACTTTACTTTTGTATTTTCGATTGGAGTAAGCCAATGAAAAGCATTACCGAAATCAACGAAAAAAGTAACACCAAGATTACCGATCTGCTCAGCGAGGGTTTCGCTGATACCGCGGGGTCTTTTGAATTTGAAACGAAATTCTGCAGAACCTTCTACAATACCGCCATTACCAACAAAGTTTTGTAAAAATTTATATCCACTACCTGAGAGAGTACTGTCTTGAACAACTTTTGTATATCTAAGCTGGCGAGCACCCCAGCCTCTAACGCTATTAGCACCGCCGGCATAAAATTGTCTTTCGATAGGGACGTAGCTATTGGCGTCATCAATTAAATATATTCCACCGAATCTGCCTTTGAGTGCTATAGTCAAAGTAGGATTGATTGGGAAAAATTGATGGTGTGCAAATTGAAATCTGAAATATCGAGAAATACCTGATATCTTTGGATGAGCTAGAAAAATATTCCAACCATCGAATCCTATGAATGTATAATTTCCTTTTGTAGGATTGAATGGATTGTTTTTATTATCGCCAATCAAGCTGAAACCAATTGTATTTGATGTCCAAATATAATCAACATTTTTATCAGAAAGATAATTCCATAGGTTATTATATAAAGTCAGTGCTTCGTATATTCTTGTGGAGTCAGTAGAATTTTTAATATTAGAGAATGCTTTCGAAATTGCTTTAGTAAAACCGATTGGCTCTTCGCGCTCAAAGTTGAATTCTACGTTCATTGTGTTGAAATAAGTTGCATTTGGGAGCTTAATCGGGAATTTAATCGGAAAGGACAAAGTATTAATCTGGAAAAAAGTATAAGCCATACGAATAGAGAAGCTGAGACTAGTAGCCAGACCAATTTTTGTGTTGTCAATAGTCCAAAGCAATGGTTGAGCATATTTGATACCCGCCGAAATTTCATATTCCATGGATGATGGATCGGTAATAATGCGTCCAATATCTTTGAATGATCCGCTTAGCGAGAGCGAGGCTGATTGTGCCATACCAAATAAATTTCTATGAAATATGGATGCCTCGGCGCCTGCATTATAGTTGGTAAGCTGAGAATGATTTGTAAAAAGACCAACGCCCCATTCTCTTTGCTTTCTGTATTCTGATAGAATTGAGAAAGAAATTGAATTTTGATTGTCTTGCTTTGTTCTCACTGTATCGATCGAAACGCTTTCGAAAGTGCCAAGAGTGAGAAGGTTATCTATAGAATTTGCCACTTTTTGTCTACTATACCAATCACCAACCTTGAAATCTAACTGTTTGCGCTTTAGATCGTTGATAACAGATGGCTGACCTTTAGTGCTATCGATAAAAGCAATGCTTGAGATTTTGACTCTATCACCTAAAAAGAATCTAATAGAGACAGAATCTTCAAGATTGATAGTATCCATAGTAACTTCGGGTTGTTGATAATAAGAGTAGTAATAGCCATTATTCTGCAAATCATCAAAAATCTTGTTTACTTCGCTAATAATCTTATCTTCGCTGAAATAATTACCTGGGCGAATGCGCATATGTGCTTCTATTCTTTCGGTTAGATTATCGGGCAGCGAGTCGAGCCCGAAATATTTTATCGAAGCAAGATTATATCTTTTGTTTTCATTTATATGAAATGTGAGTATATTTCTTCTAGAGTTAGTGTCAGGAACGAAAGAATAATTGACTTCAGCATAATGAAAACCATTTGTATTGTAAAAATGCCAAAGCGAAAGGACGTCATTTTCGGCAGAAGTCTCATCAAAATACTTTATTTCATTTTTAAAATTATCAACAGATTTTTGAAGTTCTGTCATTAGCTTCGATTTTTTTTCCATTTTCTTGCCAAATTCATTTCTCAGAGTCTGGAAAACTTTATGAGGGAAGCTTTTAATGGTAGGTTTCAGTCCAATAAATTGTGAAAGCAAATCTGATTCGAAACTTGAATTACCTTCGAATCTAACTTCACCGATTTCAAACATTTTTTTGGATTTAGGCGAGCTATATAGCTTTTCAGAAATAAAATTATCTTTTGCAAATGAACAATCAAAAGCAAAAAACAAAGTAAAGGCAATGATATATAAGCGTTTTAGTCTCAATAAAACAACAATATAATAATTCAATTAAAAAGTCAATTCAAAATACGAAATATTATTAATTAAGTCAATAAAAAAGCAAAAAGTGATATATAGAAATAAATATTAGAATTAAACAAAAAGTCTTAAATTTGAAAAAATGGTGAAAATATGGAAAGAATAAAAAAGAGCAAAAAGAAGAATTGCGAGCCAAAATTGAGTATCTCAGGATGAGAGCAATAAATGAGGGCAGAATAAGCGAGAAGAGCTATAATGTGTTGTTAATTATGGGCTTATTTTGTCTAGATAAGTTTTATTTGGGAAGACCATTTCTAGGATTATTAAAGATATTAAGTCTTGGCGGACTAATGATGTGGTGGATAATAGATCTGATGATAATAGTGTCAGGAAATTCGATAGATAGATATGGAAATAGAGTGATAAGGCAACATAATAGAATAAAAGCGGAATAGGAAAATCTATCCCGCTTTTATTCTAAGATATTAGAAGTATTGTTCTTCTTCGTCGTCGTTATAGAAGTATTCTTCGTTAGCGACATCTTCGTATTCGGGCCATAAGTCTTCGATACCTTCGATAAGTTCATCAGTATCGTCGAGCTCAACTATATTGTCCAAAACTTGCTGAGGGCAACCTGTGCGGCTAGCATAGTCGTAAAGCTCTTCTTTAGTTGCAGGCCAGGGTGCATCCTCTAAAGTTTGGGCTAATTCCGGTGTCCAAAACATAATACTGCTCCATATATATTAAATAATATTGATTTTCGCCAATATTCAATGTGCAAAAATAATATTTTGTTGTTAAATCGAATCAAAAATATTTCTATTTTATAAAAAAACAGAAAAAAAGGTAGAAAATTACATAAAATCAAAGAAAAAAATAGCACCTGAGTAGGTGCTATTAAGATTTTGAATATTCGAATTGCAACAAAAGCTGAAAACAGCAATTGCGAAACAAAAGAATAAGAAATTATCTTGAATAATATTCCACAACGAGAGAAATTTCGCATTGAACGGGAACTTCTTCGCGAGCAGGAATATAGTTCATTTTAGCTGAGAAATCAGCTTTTGATACTTCGATGTAAGCAGGAGGAGCAGAATTACGAACGCTTTCTTGGAAGCAGTCCAAATTGCGGCTCTTTTCTTTTACAGATACTAGATCTGAAAGCTTAACATGATAAGAAGGAACATTAACTCTTCTGCCGTTAACTAAGATATGTCCGTGTTTGACATATTGGCGTGCAGCATAGATAGAGCGGGCAAAACCTGCGCGATATACTAAAGAATCTAATCTTGTTTCAAGAACTTGAACAAGATTTTCTGCAGTGTTGCCTTGCATTTTTGTAGCTTTGAAGTAGTAATTTACTAATTGTTTTTCAGCTACGTTATATTGTAAACGCAAACGTTGCTTTTCCAAAAGCTGACGACCAAAGTCTGACTGCTTAGCACGACGCTTTGCAGCACCATGTTGCCCTGGAGGATATGGCTTGTTGGTAGCATATTTCTTTGCTTTAACTGTAATGTTGATCCCGAGTTTACGGGAGAGCTTTACTTTTGGCCCTGTATAATTCATCTTTCCTCGCTTTTATATTAATTCTGTTCTAATTCCAATATATAAAAATATTTGAAAATAAACGGATTACAAACTTAAAACATATTTTTGTAAACTCAAAATTTTTTTTTAACATATTGCAAAAAAATATGCTTACAAATGCTATTGATTATAAAATTCTTTATATATGCATTTGTCTTGTATAAAGATAATGCCATTTGATTCTGCCAAGTGCTTTGCTTGATTGTTAATTATACCTTCCTGAAGCCATATAAGTTCGATATCTCCTTTTGCTTTTTTTCGTTCTATAGCTTCTTTGACTACTTCGAGTGCATCCTCTGAGGGTCTGAAAACATTTAGTATTTCGATATGCTCCGGAATGTCTGCAAGCTGCTTATAGGCTTTGAGGCCTATTATTTCTTCTGCACTTGGATTGATTGGTATGATTGTATATCCTTGTTTATGAAAAAATGCCGGCACTGTATGAGCTGCTTTGTAAGTATTTGTGCTCATTCCATATACGGCAATTGTTCTGTATTTTGAAAAAATTTCTTTGTTATTCATATAATTCTCCTAAAATTTTTAAAAAATTCCAACGTTTTCAACTAATATTAATTGTTTACTTATCAGTTTATTTGATAATTTTTAATGGACAAATGGGAGTGTTATGCCGGTGGCTGACATGGAAATGGAAAATAATAATCTAGCGAGTAATCAAGCAACTGAATTTGATATAAATGAAAATTTTTTTGTGGCTGGTATTGGAGCTTCTGCGGGTGGTCTAGAGGCTTTAGAATTGTTTTTTAAAAAAATTAAAAATGATAGTGGTATTGCTTATGTTGTTGTTCAACATTTATCACCCGATTATAAAAGTTTGATGGGCGAGCTTCTTGCAAAATATACTGAGCTCCCTATTTTCAGAGTCGAAGACGGTATGAAAGTGCAGCCCAATTGTATATATTTGATACCTCCTAAAAAAAATATGACTATATTCCATGGCAAATTGTTTTTAACTGAGCAAATACATTCGGGTGGTTTAAATCTTCCAATTGATATTTTTCTCAGATCTTTGGCTGATGATATGGCTGAAAGAGCAATTGGAATTATACTTTCTGGCACCGGTTCCGATGGAGCTTTAGGTGTGAGAGCTATTAAAGGCGCCGGTGGTATGGTTATTGTCCAAGACGAGACTACTGCCAAATTTGATGGTATGCCCAGAAATGCTATCGCTACTGGTATGGTCGATTTTGTGTTAGCTCCTGAAGATATGGGCGATCAGTTACATAAATACATGCAGCATCCTCTTGTTTCTAAAAATGATAAGAAAACAAAACTTTCGATTGATGATGAAGATATTTATTCTAAGATTTTAGCCGTGATTAGGAGTAAGGTTGGGACTGATTTTACTTATTACAAGCCCAATACAATAATTAGAAGAATTGAAAGAAGAATTGGAGTGCATCAACTCGAATCGATTGATGATTATCTTTCTCTGCTTATGAATTCAAGTAGCGAAGCTTCGATTCTTTATAAAGATTTACTTATTGGTGTTACTAAATTTTTTAGGGATGATGATGCATTTCATGTAGTCGAAGAAAGACTTATCCCTAGTATGCTCGAAAATAAAAAGCAGGGCGATTTGGTTAGGATCTGGGATGTAGCATGCTCTAGCGGTGAAGAAGCATATTCGCTTGCCATCCTATTCAAAGAATATATGATAAAGCATAATATTGAATTCGATTTGAAGATTTTTGCTACTGATATCGATAAAGATTCGATTGAGTATGCCAGCTCCGGATGCTACCCCGAAAGCATTGCTGCTGATGTCAGTACCGATAGGCTTAATAAATTTTTTACTAAAAGTGGGGATATCTATAAGATTAATGACTCGATAAGGCAGATGGTGATTTTTGCTACTCATAATATTATTAAAGATCCACCATTTTCTAAGATCGATATGATATCTTGCCGCAACCTTTTAATTTATTTGCAGCCTATCATGCAGAAAAAAGTTATTTCTGCCTTTAATTTTTCTCTTAATCCTAATGGCTTCTTGTTGTTGGGTACTAGCGAATCTATTGGCGACTTAATGGCTTATTATTATACTTTCGACAATAAATCTAAGATTTATCGAACAAAAGAAGGTATTAGAGCTCCTTTAGTCAGCGATTTTTATATGCCTTTATTTAAGAAGAAAAAAATTGGTATGGAATTTTTCAATCAATCGGCAAGCAAAAACAATCCTTTGGAACTTTCGATTGAAACTTTGACCAAAGAGCTGTTCGAAAAATATATTCCTGCTTCTGTTTTGATTGATGAAAAATTTGAGCTTTTGCATGTTTTCAATAATGTAAATAAATACCTTAAAGTGCCTGCTGGTAGAGTGAGTCTTAATATTCTGAGTATGGCAAATTCTGAACTTACAGTGCCTCTGAGTACTGCTGTTCATAAATGTATTAAAGAAGAAAAAGAAGTAATTTATAATGGACTTCAAATAAGATTAGATGATGAAAACGTTAATCTTAATTTGATTGTCAAGCCTGTGTATTTCAAAGATTTAGGACGCAATTTGCTCCAAATATCATTTGTTGAGAGCAAATCAAAAACTATACAAGCTGATGATGAGCCTTTCGATAGAGTTGATAATGCTATGCAAAGAATTTCTGATTTGGAACTTGAACTCCAGTTTAATAAAGAAAATCTTCAAGCTACTATAGAAGAGCTCGAAACATCTAATGAGGAACTACAAGCTACAAACGAAGAGTTGATTGCTTCCAACGAGGAATTGCAAAGTACTAACGAAGAACTTCAATCAGTAAATGAAGAGCTTTATACTGTTAATTCCGAATATCAGAATAAGATTGATGAATTGACCGAACTGAATAATGATGTTTCAAATTGGTTTAGTATTTCAAATATCGGCGCTATATTTTTGGATTTACAACTAAAGATAAGGAAGTATTCGCCTGCTATCACAAAATTCATTAATTTATTGACAACTGATATTGGCAGGCCCATCAACCATATATCATATAATTTCGAGTATAAGAATTTCTTTGATGATATATTTTCTGTACAAAAGACTTTGAAACCTATTGAAGCAGAAGTATTAGCAAACGACAAGTCTTGGTATTTAGTCAAAATTATGCCTTATCGGACTTTAGAAAATGCTGTCAGAGGAATTGTCGTTACTTTTATTGATATTAGTAGTACTAAGAAAATTGAAGCACAATTGATGCTCGAAAGAAATCTATTGATTAGGGTATTGGATAATAGCCCAACTGGAAAAATGATGGTTGATGCAGCTGGCTATATTACTTTTGTAAATCATAAGGTTGAAGAAATATTTACACTTTCGAAAGAAGAAATTGTTGGTGAAAAGTATAATTCTGAAAAATTTAAGTTTTATAGAAAAGAAAATGGAAAAGAAGAGCAAGTCGAATTCCCATTAGAAAAGGTGATAAGGAGCAAACAAGCTTTGTATAATTATAAAGTAAAATTTGTTAATGATGTTAGTGAGAAAATTGTATATATAAATGCATCACCAATTTTCGATGAGGAAAAAAGAGTAATAGGAGCTGTGTTTAGTATTGATGATCAAAGAAATCTTGAAAAATCTGATTTTACAGAGTAAAAAAAGGGCTGAATCGATTATAATTCAGCCCTAAATACATTATTTAGTAATCAGTAATTTGTTTTTGATGCCATAACCTTGTTCAGATCTGATTTCAATAAAATATAATCCAGAAGGATAATCGGCAACATCAATGAGAGTTTCCTCTTGATCTGAGTCTATTTGGTAAATAATTTCGCCAAGTGAGTTGCTAATTAATATTTTTGCTTTGTTGATTTCAGAATTTAGTTTGTGAATTCTCACAAAATCTTGAGCAGGATTAGGATAAACCAAAAATGTTTCATCATTGGACTTATTATCGACAATACCAACTGTTCCTTGTTTTATTTCGATATTATCAATAAACCAGCCTATATCATTTTTAAAATTATTTGCTCCGAATCTGAATCTAACAAAGATATTTTTGTCAGTATTTGGAAGTTGCAATCTTTGCAAATAAAAGTCAGAATTTGCAAAACTTCCATCATTCCAAAGAGCGTTATTAGTTTTATCGTAAGCTGCAGAATTATTAACAAAAACATTTGACCAAGTTTTTCCATAATCTATCGAATATTCTACTACTGCAGTATCGTTAGGATCGACAAAAGCAGCGTGGTAGAATTGAAGAAAATATTCTTTGTTGTCTGTTTTGACAGGAAATATCATAAAAGTATCTTTCTGAAAATTAGGATACTTTCCAGAAGGTGAGTTTGCTAAGCAGTTCGGAGAAGAAAAATAGTTTTTGTTGTAGTTTGCCCATTTTCCTCCAACGAAGTATTTAGGCAATTGAGTATCAAAAGTTTCAATTTTTGAATCCGGCAACTTGATTTCATCGGAGTAAACTATGTACTCAGGGCTAGGAATACCACGATTGCCGTATTCGTCTTCAGCAATTAAAACATAGCGGAAATATCCTTTTTGAGGAGCATCATCAATAATATTTATAGTTTTTCCTGCATCGCTAGGCTGGACTTCTACTTTTTTAATAAAAGTACGGTCGCGATATATATTAACCGATTTAAGATTTTTGAGCGCAGTAACGCTATCTGCTCTTAGCGAAGGCATAATGGCTTTGAAAGTAACTTGATAACTTGAATTTGCTGAGTAAGAATCAACATAGGTTTGAGCTGGTTCTTTTGCACCACCAGCATAAGACCAAGTATCGCGAGCAATGCTGGAATCATTATTTGCAACCGCATAAATCGAATAATTATATTTTTTGTAAGGTTCTAAATCTTTGTCTTCGAAGCTTTCAGTGCCGCCGGGCAAGCTGGCAATAAGAGTGGATTCCCTATAAAGTTTTAAGATATAATCTTTAGATTGGAGAGGCTGCCCAAAAGCACGTTTAGTCGGATTTTTCCAAGTAAGATTTAATTTTTCGGGTTCTTCGGCAATAATATTTGCTTTAAAATCATAAGGAGCTTCGGGGGCATTTGTATTAATTACAGCAGTATATACATCACTATCAGTAATGTCTTTTTCTGTATTTCTCATATCCACCCAAGATGGGAAAATATATCCGTTGTGGAAAGCGCAACCGCTATAATCTCCAGCGAAAGCATTTCCAAGGAAAGGATTTTTTCTTAAGTCATGCCCAATATCCGAAGCAGGTTTATCAATCCAAGTGTCACCACCATCAGATGAATAAGACACAAAACATTCGACAAGCATATTTTGAGGATCTCTACGGCTATCAAAATACATAACAGCAAGGTCGCCATTGGTATTATCTATTGCAATCCAAGCCCAAAACTGGTCATTTTTAGAATCTGAATGAACAATTTTAGGTGTAGACCAATTTTCTCCTTGATCAGTAGATTTCGAAAAATATATATTAGGAGGATTATCAGCAGCCCACACTAAATAAATATTGCCACGACGAGGACCATTAGTAATGTCGCAAACCAAAGCCGGATAGGCTTCTGCACGAACTTTTCCTTTAAGGGTATGCCTGTAGCCCTGACCTTCTAAAAATCTTGTTTCACCGAAAATATTATATTTGTGAATCATTCTGGGAGCAGTAAAAGTTTTTCCTCCATCAAGAGATTTTGCAAACCCAACGGCATGGTTTATACCATGGTTCCAAACCAGATAAACTTCTCCGTTAGGACCTGTAGTAGTAAGAGGAAAACTTTGCCCGAAAGTAGTATCTTCGGAGCTTCCTGAAAGTCTTTCGCTTACAGGAAGAGGCACAGACCAAGTTTCGCCGGCATCAGTAGATTTTGAAATCACGATTTGAGTAGCTGAATCTTTTGGAGTAACCCTTTTCCAAGGAATATACAAATGTTTGAAATAAGGACTGCTTGGAGAGTTGTCGGCTTGAATATAATACTTGTCTTCGAAGTTGGAGTCTAAAGACTGGTAACCTTGATGAATAATAACAGGGATATGAGTTTTCCAAGTTTCTCCATTATCAGTGGTTTTAGAAAGGAAAACACCATTTTCGCCAAAAGACATTGAGAGCGAATCTTTCATAACACCAAAACCACCATACACAAGATATCCAACACCATCGGCATCGAAAGTAACAGATGGATCGTTGGAAGATCTCCATGTGTTGTTGACTTTGCCAAGATCTTTGTTTATCCAAGTTTTTCCAGCATCTTTAGATATATAGACATGAGTTGATGAATTGTTGCGATAGTCTACTGCAGATCCAATTAATATATTCGGATTTTTTGGATTGATAGCAATTGAAGATTCATTTTGCATTCTTTGAGATTCAGATTTTTCATCGTCGATAAGGCTTATATTCATAAATTCTGGTAAATCATTGCCTTGTATCAGTGGGGATAGATTTGGCTTTGCTCTTTCCATTAATTCCGGATCCGGACTTGGGTGAGCAGATTCTTTCAATCTTTCGTAAGCTTTTCGCGCTTTTTGCGATTCCAGAATTCTATCTGTTTTATCTTCTGCAAAATTTGGTCTAACGATAGCTAATGAAAAAATTGAAAAAAAGAAAATTAATTTGTAGATGTTTTTCATATATATCATCCCTTTAATTAATAAAATCATTCAAATTTATAAAGTTTTTATGACATTATGATATAAAAAAAAATTTTATTTTGATTGGAATAATTTATAAATTGAACTTGTTTGTACTATAAAAATATAGTATTGTCCAAAATAACGGGCGTTTTTTCATCTTCACTAGGAGGTTTTATGTTTAGAAAAACACTGAGCGTGTTTTTATTGATTTTGTCATTGGCTTTTATATCTTGTTCGGAGGATGATGATTCAAATCCTGCAGGGACAGGAAATTCTGGCGAAGTAGCTATTGGATCGAGAACAATTAGCGGCAAGATTAAGCAAAGAAAGTATGATGCACTCAATAATACTTATAGCTTAATCGATTGGAGCTATGGTACTGGTAAAATTAAAATGAGTTTGAGCGTTACTGATTTGATTGCTGAAGGAACAATTTCAGCTGATGGTAGTTTCTCGATTAAGTTGCCTGAAAAAGTTAAAGCAGGATTGTTTGCTTCTACTGCTACATTTCTCGGAGTATCAACAAATCCTAACGATGTTGAGCAAACTATGGCTTTGTATATAGAGGCGGAATATACTGATAAAGGCACATCAAAAAATGTAAAATTGATATTTAATGATTTTACTGATAACACATATAAAAGCTACAAAACTTTTTATTCGATTAATGCCTTTACTAAATCCGGCACTGCCAAAGGTAAAAATAGTTTTTCTGAAGATACTTATGATTTGGATTTCAACAAAGGATGGAATATTTTAAGTTGGGAAGCAAATCAAAATAATAAATATACATATGTGATAAAGAAGAATGATGATTTTATAAATCTTCATTTCTAATATGTAAATATTATAAATATTTAGAAAAACCGGATGAGTGATTGTCCGGTTTTTTTTGTAGATATAAAAAAAATATATAAATTTGAGTAATAAATAAAATGAAATGATGAGATAATAATGGCAAATATCAGAATTTTTAATATTATAACAATGGTTTTGCTTGTCGGTATAGTATTTGGATCGTGCAAGGATAATCCGGTATCGAATGAGGAGCCTGAATTTGACTTAAATGTTATAGTTAAGCCATTAAAAATCAAGGGTAAGCTGTTTATATTAAAAAGTATAGGAGGCGGTGTTTATAGAAAAAAAACCGATTGGAACAAGAAAAATGCAAAGATAACAGTAAGATATGCATTCCCAAGGTTTATTGATAGCACAACAGTAAATGATGATGGCACTTTCGAACTTGATTTGCCTTCGGTAGTAGATTATAAAAGTATGGGAGAATATAATTTTTTTAGTAATTCAGTAGATCATAGATACAAAGGAAGTGCGCCACTATCATTTTTTGTATCGCAGCTAAAAGATACCGGAATTGTTGATTATACAGTATATGTACAATCATATACAGACAGTACGCATACTGAGCACAATAAAAAACATGTATGGATATGTGCACACGAAGATGCAAATTTAAAATGTGATGCAAACGGCTATCTAATGGATATAAACGTCAAAAAAGGATGGAATTTGTTGAAATATGAAGTGATATCCTCCAAACCTCCAATTTACAAATATAGAGTTACTGT
This sequence comes from uncultured Hyphomicrobiales bacterium, assembly GCA_964493035.1. GTDB lineage: Bacteria > Bacteroidota > Ignavibacteria > Kapaibacteriales > UBA2268 > JAUQWR01. Next base: position 14,392 of record CAZBNQ010000003.1, read on the forward strand.
TGCCGACAAATTCGATGAAGATATATTCTTTGCTATTTCAGAATAATTTTAGTTTTGTTCTAGCTCGATCTTGATATTTACTCTTCGTTTTTCTTCATAGCTCGACTCGGAAGTGTCAACTCCCATTCCTTCCACTGTCCAATTAATTTTATCTTTAATTGAGCTATATTCTGGGTGCTGCATGAGTAGCTTTTCGAAATGCTTAGCAGTGAAATAAGCTCTTAATTTAGATAATAAATTATTGTCCATAGACGTTCCTTTTTCGAGCTTAAAGTTATATTCTTCGTCTTCAATTGTATAATCAAAATAAACAGCATCTTTAGAGATAGGACGTGGATCAGCATAACCAGTAATTTTAATTCTGATATTATTGTTTTCAAGTTTATTGCAGATACCTTTCATATTCGAAACAGTATTAAGAATAAAATCGGCAGCCTGATCTAGAGTTTTTTCAACTTCAGGAGCATATTCATCATATTTTACACCCGGATTTTCTACATATTTAGTGCTAGGATCATTTCCAATCATATTATAAGCAAATTTTAATCTAAGAGCTTCTAAATTTTCGGAAGTATTTGGAAGATAATATCCGGTGACAAAGAAAGGAACAGATGATTCCGACAAATTCAGTTCGTTTTCGGAATTAATTTGGATTTTAGTTTTTATCACAACAAAATTAGAATCATTGCAAGGCACTAAAAATCTTTGTTGTTCGGCAGTTTGCCCACAATTATTAGTAAACTTAACAACATATTCATTCATAGGCATCAAATTGAAAGAAAATAGCCCAGACTTATCAACTTTTTTAGATTGCCAGAGTTCTCCTTCGATGCTAAGCAATTCAACTTTACCTTCCAAATCGGTATCTGCAGAGTTGGATGTAATTTCGCCATCGAGTCTGGCATTGCCACACAATTGAAAAGCATACAAATCTCTACCGCCGCAGCCGCCGCGTCGATTGGATGCAAGATAGATTTTATCTTGAAAAACAGCAGGACCAGTTTCGTCGAATTCAGTATTGGCAGGAGCAAAAAGGGCTTTGGAAGCAGCCCATTGGGCATCAGAATTTGGCTCTGCTTTGATAATTTCATAATTCTTTTTTTGTGAATAACCTTGAGAAGCAAAATAAAGCAATCCATCTTTAGATAGGAAAGGAGTAATTTCATTTAGAGCGGTATTAATATTTTTACCAAGATTGATTGGTTTGGTCCATTTGCCGTTTTCATCTCTTTTGCTCATATATAAATCAATTTCACCAAAACCACCTTCTCTATCAGAAGAAAAAACAATGATTTTGCCATCTGCAGATAATGCCGGATGGGATTCGTAAGCACTTGAATTAATTTCTTTTAGAGGTAGAGGTTTAGTCCAAATTCCATCTATCAATTCCGAATAATAAATATCGCGATGCACTCGTTTGCTTTCTTTGGAAATTGCAGCAAAATAAAGCTCGACTACTCCATCATTTCTTCTGAAAAAATATGGTAATCCGCTGTTTTGATAATATTTTAATGGCAAAGTAGTATCAACAATAGGAGTAGAGAATTTGCCATTTTCGAATTTAGATTTATAAATAGTTTCTTCTTTTTTTTGATCTTTGCGTGTAGCAGTAAAATAGAGATCAGATTCAAAAAAATGTGGCGAATATTCGTCAAGGTCTGAGTTGAATATTGAACCCATATTGCCTTGTGCAGGAGCTTTGGGGCATTTAGATGGTGTGACGCAAGACTGCAAAGCTGCTGTCAATGCTATTATACATATTATCCAATATTTACTTTTCATTTTAAATTCAGCCGCAAATTAATCTAAAAACAAAACAGCATAGTATTAAGAAAATACTATGCCATTAGTTTAATTCAATCAAAATTGTCAGCAATTAAGAGAAAATCTCTTTATATAAATCATGACCATATTTAGCAAATGATTCGAAATATCCAGAAAACCATTGATTGAGCGGAATACCTGCTTGTTTAGAATCTTTGATATCATGAATATCAGAAACACCGCCGGTTCGGATCACATGGAATTCTTTCTTGAGATTTTTTTCTTTGATATAAGCAGCGGCAATAGAAGCAATTCGATAAGAATTTTCTTTAAGAATACTACCCGAAAGCCCACCACCGAAAGTAGAAGTAAAGTATTCATAAAAATGCTTGTCGCGTCTATCGATAGTAGGTTCAAATTTTGAATATTGAGTAGATGTATTTCCTAGGTTAATACCATCAAAACCATTATCGATAAGAACATCAATAAGAGCAGGAATAGAGTCTGGCTCGATATCATTAGAAAACTTAACAATAACGGGAAGGTTTCTATTTCTTTTCTTGAGAAACTGCTTGCTTACAATTTCTAATCTTCTAATGAGTGCATCATCCAAAGGATTGCTTATATCGCTGTCGTGATGAGACACATTAGGACAGCTTTCATTGAGTTCGATAAAATCAACTCTTGCCCTATCATATAAATTAAATCCAGATAACAAACCTTCGAGAGCGGATTTTTCGTCTAGCTCTGCATCTAAAGCAATAGAAGCACCAATTGGGCATTTGGGTGATTTATCAATTTGATATAAACGACGAGCAATAATTTCATGGCTTTCGTTTGGAAGTCCCATCCAATTGGATGCCGAAGAAGAATATGGATATGGAATGAATGGATGAATGACTGAATTTTTACGATTGCCGGAGCGAGGCAGAGATGTTGTTGTTCCTGCTAAATAAGCTCCTGCTCCTTGATTGACGGCAAGCCTATATCCTTCGCCTTTCTTAAACATACCTGCAGCATTAAACAATGGGTTTGCAAATGTTATATCCCATAGCTTTAAGTTTAATTCTTCAGGTACATGAAATTTTTCAAATGCATTTTCATGAACTAATTGAGCAACGAAAAACTTTCTTCCTAAAGAATAAATTCTTGCAAGATGCTCTGGTTTGAATTTGTAAAAATATTTTCTAAGCTTATGCTCAGATTTTACGAGAAGCTCAAGATACGTCATTTTTATATTTCCTTTCTTAATCTTGCAACAGGAATTCTCATTTGTTCGCGATATTTAGCAACAGTGCGTCGAGCAACGTTGTAGCCCTGATCTTTAAGGTCTTTACTAATTTTGTCATCGCTGTGGGGCTTGTCTTTAGGTTCAGTATCAATCATTTTTTTAATGATATCTTTGATGACGGTAGTCGAAACATCTTCTCCATCATCAGTAGGCAATGATTCGCTAAAGAAGAATTTTAATTCATACGTTCCAAATTCTGTTTGGACATATTTCCCATTGACAATACGGCAGACTGTCGAAATATCTAATCCGGTAGCTTCAGCTACATCTTTATAAATAAGAGGTTTGACACCGGATTTTCCTTCGTCGAAGAAAGCGCGTTGGAAATTAGCAATAGCAGTCATAACTTTAAGCATAGTGCTTTTGCGTTGGCGAATAGCCTGAATTAAGAATTTGGCATCTTCGTATTTATTTCTAATCCATTCGCGAGTTTCTTTGTTGTATTGATTTTTGCGAGCATCGCGTTTTAGTCTGTCGTATGCTTTGCTTAATTTTAGCTGAGGCATATTAGTATCGTTTACTGTAATTATCAAGTCGTCTGAGTCTTCGTCGTGTTCGACTACAAAATCAGGAATTACAGTATTGACTTCAGCTTGGAAATCGCTACCGCCTGGTTTAGGATTTAATCTTCTGATTACTTCGAAAGCATCTTTAAGCTCTTGTTCGCTGATACCATATTGTTTAGTCAAAATATGATAATGCTTTTTGGTGAAAGCGTCATAAGAATTTTCCAAAATATCTAAAGCTAAATATTGGGCAGGGCTCGGATTGATAAATCCACGGCACTGAGCAATAAGGCATTCCTGCACAGTACGTGAGCCTATGCCGGGTGGATCTAAAGTTTGGATGAGTGCTAAAATCTTTTCAGCTTGAGAAATATTAACATGGCTAAGAATCTTTTTTTCTGATTTTTTTGATTCGCCATTTAAATTCTTTTTGAAAAGAGCGATGCCCGGAAGATTGGAAGCAATATCAGGATGAGTTTCTTGAACTTTAACCAAAGCCGAAGCCGCATCTTTAGACAAAGAATACATTCTTGCAGGATTTTCTTTGTAATATCCGGAAGGAAGATTATTAGCTTTTTCATATTCTTCTTTTTGGATATTAAAGTTATATTCAGCAATAAAAGAATTAGTTTCGTCCACAATATCGACAAGTTCTCTGCGAAGGTAACCATCTTCGTCGATATTGCCAATAATTTGAGCACCAATCAAGAGCTCTTCATCAGTCAGATAATGCATTCTCAATTGTTGGAGCAGATCTTCAGCAAAAGTAGTATTATCTTTGATTTGGAAAGGTTCGAAATCTTCATCGTCATAGGCAGCGCCTTTTCGATTTGGAAATTCAGAATCATCCTGCCAAACAGCTTTATAGAAATCGAAAGGATCAACATCGTCGTCTATTCTGGCTTTTTCTTTTTCAACTAAAGCAGGATTATATTCGCTAAAATTATCATCATAAGATTCATTATAAGAATCTTCATAAGAATCGGTATAGTCGGAACTTTCGTAGGAAGGAAGAGGTTCAGTGCCGAAATCATCACGAGGAGTTTCCGGAATAATATCATCAATATCGTCATAAATCAAATCATTGACTTCCTCGAGCATCGGGTTGGCTTCGATTTCTTGGCGCACTTGCTGCTCCAATTGGACTAGCGGCAACTGCAGTAATTTTAAATACTGAATTTGCTGTGGCGTCAGTGTTTGGCTTAACGTTGCTTTTAAGTCAAGTGATAATTTCATATTAAATGCCTGTAAACGATTTTCCCTCAAATATACCAATTCAATTAGCAACAGTATGCTAATACGAATAAGCTATCAAATTTATTATTTCTCAGATTCAAAAACATTGAGCATTTTGGAGTACCATTCTTCTCCATAAGCTCTGATCAAAGCTTCTTTGACCGACTCGCTAAGCTTAACTTTTTGTGCTTTACCATTTTTCATAGCGGGTTCGCATTCTTCAATTTTTTCGTAATATAAAAATTTACCGCCATAATTACCGACACGAATCGGGAAAAGATGGCAAGAAATAGGCTTGCGGAATTGAGTTTTACCATCGATATAGGCTTTTTCGAGAGCACAAAGAGCAATATTGCCTTGATAATAAACAAACACACAATCTCTATGATTAATACAAACTGTAGTATATTTTCCGGGTTTGCCCTGAATATAGCCTTCAGTTGCCAATATATGCAAAGACTTTGGAGAAAGATATTCTTTAGCGGCTTCCACACATTTTTCAATTTCAGGAATTTCTTCGTCTAATAGAGGAGCGCCATATTCTCCGGGAAAAGTGCAGCAAGCACCTTTGCATTTTTTTAGATCACAAAGAAAATGAGCATTTGGGATGCTCTCGTCTATTAAAATGTCGTCAACAACAATCATATTTGCCCGCCTTTGTTTCAAATAGTTTTTCTAAGATAAGAATTAATCAGATTAATGCAAAATTTTAAATTTTGCTTTTTTATAGACCTTTAATTATTTTGAAGCTAAAAAAGTATTTTTAAAATTAAAGGTATTTTTTAACTTTGTGTTTTCGATAATATACTAAATTGAATAAAATGAGCGAACAAATAGAGCAACAAGAGTTTATTGTTACGGCAAGAAAATGGCGTCCTTTGCGGTTTTCGGATGTAGTTGGCCAAGAGCATATTACTCATACACTACAAAATGCGATCAAAAACAACAGGATGCACCATGCCTATCTATTTTGTGGACCACGTGGAGTAGGCAAAACCACAACTGCACGTATTTTAGCAAGGGCAGTCAATTGCCTAAATCCAAACGGATTTGAACCATGCAATGAATGTGTTGCCTGCAAATCAGTTTTGGACAGCCGCTCGCTTGATGTGATAGAAATTGATGGTGCATCAAATAATTCTGTTGATGACATTCGAAAGCTTAGAGAAAATGCAAAATATCCTCCGAGCGCCGGCAAATATAAAATGTATATTATCGATGAAGTGCATATGCTATCGACATCTGCATTCAACGCATTGCTCAAGACTCTCGAAGAGCCGCCTCCACATTTGCTTTTTGTGTTTGCTACTACTGAGTCGCATAAAGTGCCTGCTACAATAATCAGCCGTTGCCAAAGATTTGATTTCCGCCGTATGGAATTAGATAATATTATTGGTCAATTAAAATATATAGCCGAGCGCGAAAAAATAACAATTGATGAAGAATCTTTGGTTACTATTGCTAAGAAAGCTGATGGTTCGATGCGCGATTCGCAGAGTATTTTCGACCAAGTGATTGCTTTTTGTGGCAATAATGTTGTTTATTCGGAAATGGCTTCTGCTTTGCATCTTATAGATGAAGAATTCTTCTTCTCAATCAGCGAAGCTGTTGCCCAAAAAGATGTTTCTAAAGCTTTTTTGCTCGCTGAGCAGGTGATTACTCGTGGATACGAACTGCAAGATACTCTTCATGGATTATTAGAGCATTTCAGAAATATTTTATCTGTAAAAGTATTAAATAATACTTCTTTGATAGAAAGCTCTCAAGCTTTTTTGGATAGATATTCCGAATTGAATAATAAATTTACAAAAGCTGATATACTTAGGATAATTCAACTGATAATATCTGCCGAAAATCAAATCAAGTTTGCTCCACAGCCAAGAATTAGGTTTGAGCTTGCTTTAGTGCAAATGGCTTCAATTGATAATGCCATGGAAATTTCGGAGCTGATATCCGAAATTCAAAGTTTAAAGCGTATGGATTTTAATGCGTTAAATAGTCAAATTAAATCGTCGATGCCTCAAGCACCGATTGAAAAAAAAAATGAATTGACTCTGAGCCAATCTGAGCAAAAATCAGATTTGCCAAAAACAAATGAGTCACAAAAACCTTTAATTTCAAAGCCAATAAAAACAGACTACAGCCCCGATGATATAAGATCAGAATGGGGCAAGTGTCTTGTGGCTTTCATTTCCGAAGATTTAGCCAATAATATTTTTAATAAAGCTCAATACAAATTTTTTGCAAATGAAGTCAATCTCGAAGTGGCTGATAGTTTTTTATATGAAATGCTTAATCGAAAGAAAGTGAGTTTTCTGACACATGTAGATAAGTATTTCAATAATAAAGTGAAAGTCAACTTTATACAAAAAAATGAAAATTCAGGCGAAAACGTTAGTACAATCGATAATAATGAATATTTACCGATAAATGAAAATCGAATTGAGCCGGAACATCCTCAAAGCATCGACTCAAAGCGAGAATTAAACTCGGTAGAATCAAAAATTGTTGAATTGTTTAAAGCTGTGGAGGTAGCATAATGGAAATAGAAATAGGCAAGAAAGCACCTGAATTTACAGGAATTATAGATAAAGACAAGACAATCAGTTTAGCAGAATTAGCCGGAAAATGGCTTGTATTATATTTCTATCCAAAAGATGATACAAGCGGCTGCACTAAAGAAGCATGCGGATTTAGAGATGGTATGGAGCAGCTAAGCTCATTAGATACTGTAGTAATTGGAGTAAGTCCAGATAGCCTAAGCTCTCATGATAAGTTTAAAGCGAAATTCAATTTGAATTTTAATTTAATTGCTGATACTGAAAAAGAATTATGCAATTTGTATGGAGTAATCGGCGAAAAATCTATGTATGGCAAAAAGTATTTGGGAGTAATTCGCTCTACTTTTATTATAGATGACAAAGGTATAGTCAGATATATTAATCGAAAAGTAAAAGCCGAAGGGCATGCCGAAGAGATAATCAAAGAATTAAAAAACCTTAGAGGTTAATTTAAAATAAATAAAATATTCATTTTCGAGTAAGATAATTCTTGCTTGATAGAGATAGTCTTATTAAATTATAAATATTGAAATTTACTGATATTAATAAATGATAGATACACATGCACATATCGACTCTGAAGCATTTGATAGCGATAGAGCCGAAATGTTGGAACGAGCATTTTCGAGTGGAATCGAAACATTAATGATTCCGGCTATCGAGCCCAAAGGGTTTCATAAATTGATCGAAGTTGCCGAGTCTGATAAAAGAATTGTAATGGCAATCGGAGTGCATCCACACAATGCAAATGATTATAATGATGAAGTCGAAAATCAAATAATTGAGATTTCTAAGATTGAAAAAGTAAAAGCAATTGGTGAAATCGGCTTGGATTATTATTATGATTTTGCGCCTCAGGATTTGCAAAAAGAAGTATTTGCAAGACAAATTAGAGTTGCAAAGAAACAAAATCTGCCTTTGATTGTTCATAATAGAGAAAGTGATGCAGATATTATAAAAATAATTGAGCAGGAACATGATAGTAGTTTGAAAGGTGTTTTGCATTGTTTTTCGGGTGATGAATTTATGCTTGAAAGAGCAATCGAACTAGGATTTTATGTTTCTTTCACCGGAAATATAACATTCAAAAAAACAAATTTGACTGAAATAGTCAGAAAAGCACCTATAGACAGAATAATGATTGAAACAGATTCTCCATATATGACGCCTGTTCCTCATAGAGGAAAGCGAAACGAACCGGCACTGGTAAGTCTGGTAGCCGAAAAAATTGCTGAAATTAAATCGATGTCAATAAATGAGGTGATATCAATGACAACCAAAAATGCTAAGGAACTTTTTACATTAGCAATTATGGCATTTCTATTCTTGGGGATGTCATTAACAAGTTTTGCACAAGAAACAGAAGATGATGAAGAAGAAGATAACAGAGATGTAGAGTACACAACCAATATCGATCCTTTTCCTAGATTAGTTGGATTAGGTCCGGTGTTTGGAACAAATACAATTGTAGAAACTTATTCAGGTGGTCAGGACGTATCTTATGAAGGGCTCGCTACATTTGGTGGTTCGATCAATTTTCGTCCGATAAGTTTTATTATGCTACAAGGTACTTATGTTTATTCAAAAAACACTAAAAATTCTGAAAAATTTGACGTAGATCCTAATATTCATCAATTTTTAGAGTTTACTGTACAATGGCTGCCCAATCCTCATGCAAGAGTCAATTTCTTTGTTGGTGGTGGTTTGTCTTATTTGATGAATGACTATGGAGCTTTGAGATTAGCTCAGCCAAACGTATACGAAAAATATATTAAGTCTGATAATTCATTAGGTGTAAATGCTTCATTAGGATTTTATGCTAATATCGGATTGCCTAAAGGCTATGGAGTGTTGAATTTTGTTGCTGAATGGAGATTAGACTTTATGCTTACAGATACAAAACTGGATTTTGATCCAAGAAGAAATCCGGAAAAAGATCCTGATTTTTATAATAAACCAACTACAATTTCTACTTTCTTTTCAATTCCGAGAGCGGGTTTGATTTGGTATCCAAGTTTATAAAAAAAAAAGAGGCTTTGCCTCTTTTTTTTTACTTTTTAATGATCCAAATATCAAGAATTTCCTTATCTCCCATTTCAATATCTTTAAGATGAGCAATAATATTACTACCCGATAGGAGTACGTCACGAGTATAGAACTCGCCCTGAAAGATAGAATAGGTGCGCGAACCCAATGAAGTGTTTGCACGAATAACAATGTTTTTGTCTTGATAAGTATCAAGTTCGTTTTTAGTAAGTTTTTTATTAGCTTGAAAATCGCCTTGAGTAGTAAAAATAAAAATACCACCCGGTGATAAAATGCGATAAATTTCATTAAGCCAGCGGAACTGCTGTTCGTCTGAAAGATGGTTGAAAACAGAAGTACTGAAAACAACATCGATAGAGTTGTCGTCAAAAACTAAAGGAGGATAGATACCGTTGTTATAAAATTCGATATCCACAATATGCTCTCTGCACCAATCGATCATTTTTTCACTAATATCGGAAGCATAATATTTAATTTCTTTATCTTCCAATAATTTAGGAAACTGCGAAATTACACGTCCAGTGCCACAGCCCCATTCACATATAGTAGATTCTTCGAAATCTACGTAATCGGCAATAATTTTAATAAGAGTTTTAGCAGTCGATTCGCCCGATTCGAAATATGATTTATAATCGACAGTACCAAAAATTTCATACATTAATCTATCCGGCGGAATTACTTCCATCGAATTTTTTTTAAAATTTCGGTTCGATCCAATTTTTCTTAGTTTGTGAGCTAAGAATCTAACATTATCAGCCTGTCTGATTAGACCTGCTTTTCGAAGAACAGCTGATATAGTTTGCTTCAGTCCCATTGATGTAAAAAAATAAAAAAATTAATAATAATTATTCATAATCAAAATCCGTTCCGAATATTTTAGGAAGACGGAATTCATGGTTAGAAAATGCAGAAAACATTTGCTCGGTAGTAAAAATAATACCACCAAACTTGCCTTGTTCATGATTATAAGCAAAGTCAATTCTAAAAATATGCTTTGGATTGGCAGATTTGGTGAAATGGAATCTCAGCCCGAGTCCGCTAGAATTTTTGAATTGAGCTTTAGAAAGTTTTAAGTCTTGACTCCAGACAGCCCCCATATCATGGAAGGCAACAGCAGAAATATTAAAAACAAGGAATCTGAAATCAGGGAAAAATCTCAATTCCCAATTGCTTACAATACGGTTGTCTCCACTCATTTTATTTACGTCGTAGCCTCTAAGGCCCGATTCATTATCTAAAATCAATTGGCGGAGAGCAAACCAATTCCAAACAGTTTGCTGTTTGAAACGTGCAGCGAAAGTTAAATTTTTGGTTAATTTATAAAATCCGATTCCGGTAAAATCTTGATAAGTATACATTGCATTAGAACGAACAAAGCCGCTCGAAGCAGTAATACTGCCAAACAAATAAAGATTATCTTTAAGGTAAGATCTTTCGCCTTGCCCAGCAACATAATAGAACCCTTCGCCTTTGTGTCCAATCGGAAACACCTTGCCGAGAATAGCAGATCCCCAGCCACCAATCACTAAATCTTCGGGGTCGTAGGTATTGACTTTTTCGATAGAATAGAAATCTTGAGCAACAGAGGAGAAAGCCAAGAATAGTTTGCCGGAATTATCGAATGCTTGGCGGTAGAGCTTATCGCCACGTTCAACGTCTTGCCATTCGGTCCAAATAGTCATAAATACTCTATCTTTTCTAGACCAAGCTTTAGAAAAGAAAAGATTAGCTTTTCGGTCGTGGAAATCCATTAATCTGGTAGTATCGGAATTACGAAACAAGAAATCAGAACCAAAATTATTTTGAGCTCTGACCCCAAACGCATAATTAGTTTCGAGAGTTCTATAAGGTTTAGAAAAATCAAGAATTTGTTCAGTTCTATATTTATTAGCAAGCACAGAAGCATCGAGAGCGAAATCAGATCTGAACAATCTAGCTTGTTTAATCTGAGCAAAACCCTGCCAAGCGGTATTATTTTCATTTCTGTGGAGAGCTTCGAGCGAAAGGTAGGTGCCAGTGCCGAAAAGGTTGAACTCTTCAAATCTGCCACCATAATTAGTTTGTCCGCCACCAGAGCCAAAAAGCAAAGAAGGATAAGTAGACCATCTGTCTTTAGTTATAATATAAACATTATAAGTATCATCTCTAATCGAATCCAATTCAATTCTTACAGAGTTAAAAAGTCCTTTAGAACGAAGATTGCGTTCAGTTTCGTAAAGATAATCATCTTCGATAAGATCGCCTTTATCAAAAAGCAATTCATCTTCGATAACATACTCGAAAGTATTAGTATGCAAAGAGTTAAGCAAAGGAGCAGCAAAGAACCAATCTTTATCGGATTTTTCGAAAATTTCTTTTCTTTCAATAAAAATATCACCGACTCTAATTTGCGACCAAGCCGAAAACTGAGCAAGTAGAAAATAAAAAAGGATCCCAAAAGTTTTAAATTTCTTCATTTGCATTAAAAAAAAATCAAATAATATTTAAAAATAACAAATAAGTATTAATAATAAAAACGAATTAAGCGAAAATCCATAAAAAAATCCCTATATAGCAAAAAGCATATATAGGGACAAGAAAAAAATAAATATTAATCCATTTTGGAAATCTCGAGCACCTCGAGTTGAGTAGTACCTGCCGGCACTTTAATTTCAGCAATTTCGCCGACAACCTTGCCCATAATGGATTTGCCGAGAGGGGAAGTGACAGCAATTTTGTTTTGTTCGAAATCAGCTTCTTCAGCGCTCACCATTTTGTATTCAACAATAGCGCCTGTAGCCAAATTTTTAAGTTTAACTTTCGAAAGAATATAAACTTTGTCTGAAGGGAATTCTTCAGGCTTGATAACTTGAGCTTTTGAAAGCATTTTGCTCAAATTAGCAATTTTAAGTTCGAGAAGCCCTTGTTCTTCTTTGGCAGCATCATAATCAGCATTTTCGGACAAATCGCCGTGCGAGCGAGCATCAGCAATTTTTTCGGCAACAGCTTTTCTGCCTTTAGTTTGAAGCACATGAAGCTCTTCTTCCATCTGCTTCATTCTTTCTTTGGTTAAATAAACAACATCTGCCATTTCTGTTCTCCATTTTATATTTAAATTTTAATTCAAAATTTAAGTGTGAAAATAATTACAATAATCGGTCAAAAGAACTGATTATATAAAAGCAATTATATAAATCCAATTAAATATTATGCAACAAATGTCCCATCTTGTATTTCTTAGTTTCCAAATAATTAAGATTATTTGGATTAGGTTCGATTTCGTTGGGAAGAAGTTCGACAACTTCCAAGCCATAAGACTCGATACCGACACGTTTTTTGGGATTGTTAGTAATAAGTTTCATTTTTTTAATGCCTAAATTGCTAAGAATCTGGGCACCAATACCATAATCGCGAGCGTCAGGGCTAAACCCGAGTTCGACATTAGCTTCGATAGTATCATAGCCCATTTCCTGCAAAGCATAAGCTTTAACTTTATTAACTAATCCAATACCTCTACCTTCTTGGCGCATATACAAAATAACGCCTTTGCCGATTTTTTCAATTAGCTGCATAGCAGTTTGAAGTTGAGGACCGCAATCGCAGCGGAGAGAGCCAAAGACATCACCAGTAAGACATTCAGAATGAACTCTGACAGCAACAGCTTCGTTTTCTTCCCAATTGCCTTTTACTAAGGCTACATGCTCTTTTCCATCGACAACATTTTCAAACACCATCATTTCGAAATCACCATATTCGGTTGGCAGTTTTGCTTTAGCAACGCAACTAACCAAAGACTCGGATTTTAATCTATAAGCGATTAGATCTTTAACAGTAATAATTTTTAAATCGTGTACTTTGGCAAATTCCAATAATTCAGGCATACGAGCCATGGTACCGTCTTCGTTAATAATTTCGCAGAGCACGCCGGAAGGTTTAAGACCAGCAAGTCTCATAAGATCGACAGTAGCTTCGGTGTGACCGGCACGGCGCAAAACGCCTTCTTTTACGGCAATAAGAGGAAACACATGGCCAGGACGAGCAAGATCTGATGGTTTAGTATCTGAGCTTGCAAGAGCACGGCATGTAGCAGCTCTGTCGTAAGCAGAAATTCCGGTCGAAGTGCCATGAGCATAATCGACAGAAACAGTAAATTTGGTATCGTGCAAAGCAGAATTGTCTCTCACCATCACTTCGAGCTCGAGTTCTCTGGCTCTTTGTTCGGTTATAGAAACGCAAATAAGACCTTTAGCCTTAGAAGACATAAAGTTGATTGTTTCGGGTGTGCAAAGCTCCGAAGCAGCAATAAGATCGCCTTCGTTTTCGCGATCTTCATCATCCATTACAATAATCATCTTTCCGGATACTAAGTCGCGGAGAGCTTCTTCTATTG
>CAZBNQ010000004.1:0-27213 GCA_964493035.1 uncultured Hyphomicrobiales bacterium
TGGGTGCAATATATCCTGCCTATCGAGCTGGACGACAGAATATTATTGAATCAATTAAATACGAATAGTATTTTAAAATTATATTTATTATATTAGCAATTGGAAAGTGGTTTAAAATTTAATAGTAGATGAGAACAAGCAAGGCATAGAGATACTCCCGAAAAGATATTAATTTTCCCTATATACATAAAAGGAGTGATTTATGTTGAAAAAAGTACTGATTTTTGGTTTTGGATTGGCATTTGTAATAGCCGGTTGCGGAAAAGTGGAAGAAGCAAAGCAGGCGATGCAAACAATCGAAAATGTCAATAATCTTGCAAAAGCAGGCGACAAAGCCGAGCAGATGCAAAAAATCGCACAAGAAAGAAAACAAGCCCGCCGTGCAAAAGGCGATACTCTAGCAATGCACTTTACTAAACTTAAAGAATACTTGCCAGCAAGTGTATCCGGATATACGATGGAAGAGCCAAATGGGCAAACTACTAATATGATGGGATTTTCTCTTTCGGAAGTAAATGCAAAGTTTAAAAAAGATCCTGATCATGTAGATATCAAGATTATTGATTACAACGAAGGTTATGATTTTTTGAATGCTGCTGCATATTGGATGCTTGCTGATTTATCTGTAGAAAATTCAGACGGATTTGAAAAAACTTGGAATACAGGTATTGAGTATGTTTGGGGATTCGAAAAATACAGCAAAAATTCTAAGCAAGCTTCGCTTACTATGGTTATTGGTTGGAGATTTATGATAGAAATTACTGCAAATAACCAATCAGGTACTGATTTAGTTAAATCAATTGCTAATAGCATGAAATTAAAAGAACTTTCACAATTATAAACTTTAAAGCGAGAGAGAACATGGAAGAAATCAATAACATGGCAAGTGCCGAAGATATTGAAAAGAACAAAGTGTGGGGTATTTTAGCGTACTTTATATTCTTTTTGCCTTTGATTACAGCAAGAGATTCAAAATTTGCAATGTTTCATGCAAACCAATCTCTTGTGCTATTTTTAGTAAGTATAATTAGTTCAATAATAGGTGGATTTGTTCCTATAATAGGTTGGGTGTTTGTAATATTTATTCCAATTTTTGTATTTATTCTTTGGTTGATGGGAATAATTGCAGCAGCTAGCGGCAAGATGAAGGAACTACCATTAATAGGTGGAATTAAAATACTTAAATAGAATAAGAGCGAAAAAGTTCATTAAGGCTGAATCAAATGTTGGTTCAGCCTTTTTTATGAATAAATTTAAAGAAAGAATGTTGGAATTGAATAAGCAAGAAAAGAGCTTATAAATGTTGGTGTTAATCAAAAAAAAATAAAGAAAATGGATGATGCGAAATTTAAAAATATTAATAAAACGGAATTTTTTAAAAAAAATGTAATAATTGTAATATTCCTTTTTTTATATAGTAATTAAGTTTTAATTTGCAATTGGAATAGGGTGCAAAACAGGTAAATGGGCACCGTAGAAATAAAAATTATATAGAAGATAAGTCAGTATGGCAAAGAAATTTATTGACGTAATGGATACGTCTTTTCGCGATGGCTTCCAATCGGTCTTTGGAGGCAGAGTGCAGATGGATGATTTTATTCCGGCACTTCAAGCCGCAGTCCATGCAGGTATTAGACACTTAGAATTTGGTGGTGGAGCAAGATTTCAAGCTCCAGTATTTTATCTTAACGAAGATCCATTCAAAATGATGGATAGATTCCGCGAAATAGTCGGTCCTGAAGCAAATCTTCAGACACTATCGCGCGGCGTCAACACCGTTGCTCTCGATACTTCCCCTCGCGAAGTTGTCGATCTTCATGCCAAAATGTTTAAAAAACATGGTACAACTACCATCCGTAACTTCGATGCTCTCAATGATGTGCAAAATCTTATTTATTCGGGCGAATGCATTGCAAAGCATGGCTTGAAACACGAAGTGGTTGTTACTTTGATGGACTTACCTCCAGGCTGCAAAGGTGCTCACGACGTAAAATTTTATGAAAAAACTTTGAGAAGCATTCTTGATGCGGGAATTCCATATCATTCAGTGTGCTTCAAAGATGCAAGCGGTACTGCCAGCCCTCAAAAAGTTTATGATACTATCAAAATGGCTCGCAAATTATTGCCAGATGGCACTCATATTCGCGTGCATACACACGAAACTGCAGGCGTTTCGATTTCATCTTATTTGGCTGCTCTCGAAGCAGGTGCCGATGGTATCGATTTGGCTGCTGCTCCTGTATCGGGCGGTACTTCTCAACCTGATATTATTTTGATGCTTCATGCACTCAAAGGTAAAAACTTTGACCTTGGTTTGGATATCGAAAAAATCCGTGAATACGAAGAAGTATTCCAAGATACTTTGAAGGATTATTTCATTCCGCCAGAAGCTACTCAAGTATCATCAATGATTCCATTCTCACCTATGCCGGGCGGCGCTTTGACTGCTAATACTCAGATGATGCGCGACTTTAAAGTGCTCGACAAATTCCCACAAGTGATCAAAGAAATGCGCGAAGTTGTGGAAAAAGGTGGCTTTGGTACTTCCGTTACTCCTGTATCTCAATTCTATTTCCAACAAGCTTATAACAACGTTATGGCTGGCAAATGGAAACAAATTGCAGACGGTTACGGCAAAATGGTGCTTGGCTATTTTGGTAATACTCCGGTTGCTCCAGATCCTGAAATCGTTAAATTAGCTTCAGAACAATTGAATCTTCCTGTTACTAACGAAAATCCAATTGATATCGCTGAACGCGACGAAAAGAAAGGTTTGGCATATTGGAAAGCTCAACTCGAAAAAGAAGGTATCGAAACTTCTGAAGAAAACTTGTTTATCGCTGTTTCTTGTGCAACTAAAGGTATTGCTTTCCTAAAAGGCGAAGCAAAAGTAAACGTTCGCAAGATCGAACCTGAAAAGAAACCCGAACCTGCTCCTAAAAAAGCAGAACCGGCACCAGCTCCGGCACCGGCTCCAGCACCAGTTGCTGCACCAACACCGGAACAAATGCCTTTCTTGGGTCAGCCTACTCCTTATGGTGCACAGCCTTATGCTGCTAATCCTTATGGTAGAAGCGTTTATAAAATTAATGTTCAGGGCCAAACTTTTATTGCAGAAGTTGAACCTCTAAATTAATTTTGATTCTTTTAGCCTATTATTTGAATGATATTTATTTAAATATAGCTGCTTTATAAATTTAGGACTGAGCTCGATATTTCGTGCTTAGTCCTTTTTGTTTTAGTTAATATAATTTCGATATTTTTTCTTATATTAGAAGAAAAATATAGGGATAAATATGAAATTTATAGGACTTATTTTAGTCTTACTTTTTACAATTAATTCTGCTTATTCTCAGGTTTCCGAACCTAATATTCTACATGCATACAGAACCAATGAAAAAATTACTCTTGATGGTAAGTTTAATGAGGAATCTTGGTCGAAAGCCATAAAGATTTCTAATTTTTCGCAAAGAGAAATAAATAATGGAGCTGTTCCGACAGAGAAAACAGAAGTAGCAGTGATTTATAATGATGAAGCTATTTATTTAGCTGCTTGGTGTTGGGACTCCGAAGCAGATAAAATTACATATAAATCTATGAAAAGAGATTGCGATTATTGGCTGGAAGATAATTTTGAAATTCTATTTGACAGCTTTGATGATAAACGCAGCGGCTATTTGTTTGTTACTACTCCTTTAGGCTCACGCACTGATGTTTTGATTGGCGACGATGGCAATGAGTATAACGATGATTGGAATGGTGTGTGGGATGTAGAAACTCATATTACAGATAAAGGCTGGTTTGCTGAGTTCAAATTTCCTCTTTCGTCGTTGAAATTCAGGAAGGATTCAATTCAGGAGTGGGGAATAAATTTTGAACGAAATGTGAGACGCAAACGCGAGCAAATTTTATGGCAAGGCTGGTCGAGAGATAATCATTTCGAAATGCCTTCTATTGCAGGACGATTGATTGGATTGCATAATATCTACCCAGAAAATTCAGTTGAATTTAAACCATTTGCCAGTGCCGGTGCAGAATATGCAAGAGGCAAGTCTGCTAAATCTATTGGCAAGCTGGGTGGTGATATCAATTATTTGGTTACTCCTACTTTGAAACTAAGTGCAACAATTAATACAGATTTTGCTCAGGTGGAATCTGACAAAGCACAAGTGAATCTCTCAAGATTTTCGATATTTTATCCGGAAAAAAGAGATTTCTTCTTAGAAGGTAAAAATTTCTTCGAATTTGGAATTAATGAGGGAACACAATTATTCTACAGTCGAAGAATAGGAATTGTCGATGGTCAGGAAATCCCAATTATAGGCGGAGTGCGTCTTTTGGGCAAAGAGAATAATACAAATATTGGTGCATTATCTATTCAAACAGGTTCGAAAGGCTCGATTGAACAAGCAAATTATACTGTATTGAGACTAAGGCAAGATGTGTTGAATAGGTCTTATATCGGCTTTATTTTTGGGGGCAAGTTTGATAATAATTCTAATGTGACAAGTGGTATTGATGCCGTTTTTTCCCAAAATATATTTGGTAAAAATGTTGTTTATGGAGCTAAGTTTGCATTTACAGGCGATAATAATATAAAAGCAAAGAAAAACTTGTCTTATGTTACTGGTTTTAGTTTTCCAAATGATGATATAAATGTGGAATTTAAGTTTTCGGGAATACAAAAGAATTTTAAATCGGAAATTGGGTTTTTGCAAAGAACAAATTATAAGAATTTATACTCTCACATAGTGCTAAGAAGCAGATATAACACACATCCGGTATTGAAATATATAGATTTTAAGCCATTGAATGCAGATATATATTGGAATGACGAAAGCGGAAAGCTTGAGTCGTTTTATTATGAAGTGAGGCCGATTGGTTTGCTGTTCGTATCAAATGATAAATTTGAATTTAATATAAGCCGCAACCAAGAAGCATTATATGAGGATTTTGAAATACATGATTCAATTTCAATACCCAAAGGCGATTATTGGTTTACTCGCTATAGGATAAATGCATCGACATTTGATGGTAGAAAAATGTCTGTCGCTACTAATATCGTGTTTGGCGATTTCTTTAATGGCAGCAGAACTCAAATCTGGGCGAATTTCAAGTATAACATCAATTCTAATATGAATTTGGATGTAGAGTATAATAAAAATGTGATTAGTTTAAAATCCGGTGAGTTTGATATAGATGAATTGGGAAGTAGATTTGAGTATTCATTCAGCCCTAAGTTGATATCGAGCTGTTTTGGACAATGGAATAATGATGATAAATCAGTACTGCTTAATTTTAGAATCCATTGGATATTTGTAGTTGGATCAGATTTTTATCTGGCAATAAACCAAAGAATCGGGAAATCAGATAATACATTTTTACATGAAAGAACATCAATAGTTGGGAAATTGGTGTGGAGGATAGGTTGATAAAAAATCAATATATTTGTGTATGATTAAAACTAATTTAAATATTGACAACTATTTTCAGGCATAAATAAGATGGGAATTCTTGATTTTATAAAGGATGTGTTTACTACTGGTCCTTTTTTTGTAATGATAGCAATGGTGCTTGTTGTCTTTATTATAATAATCAAAAAGCAAAATATGCTTTTTAGATTTTCTTTTTATGCATACTCAGTGCCTGCTTCTGTGATTAATCCATTGATTATGCTTTACTATCCTGAAAATCAATTGGCGTCAATTTGTTCCGGACTCGTCTGGGGTTCTTATATTGTGTCTTTAACAAAGTATTTTTTGTGTTATTATGTAATAGAAAAACAGAAAAGAATTCCGATATTCTATGGACAATTACCTTCAAGTATGCTTATGGCAGGCATACTGATATACTTATTTGTAAGTGATTCAATTGTAAGCAGCAAAATTGATGTAATTATCGGTTTTATTCTAAGTTTAATTATTGGGAATATCATTTTTTATTCTTTGATTAAATGGAAAACTAATAAGTTGATAGAAAAATATGGAAATGATATTTTAAATAAATTAAGTTCTATATAATTTCGGATTTGAAAAGAGTTTGTATCAAAGGAAATTATCTGAATTAATGAAATTATATGTATTGTAGAGACATAAAAACCAGATAGAGATATTAAAACCAGATAGAGATATTAAAACCAGATAGAGACAGGTCTGAGACCTGTCTCTACTGGAAAAAAATAAATTAAAGAAAATTAGATTTCGCCTTTTTCTTTTTTATCAATGAAAATATTGAATCTTTCGATACATTCATCTTTGCCAAGAACTTCCATTGTTTCGAACATACCTGCACCAACAGATTTGCCTGTAATCATAAGTCTGAGCGGATGAATTACATCTTTGAGTTTTAAACCTTGCGACTCGACATAAGCCATTGTAATGTCGTGTGTAGTTTGATGTTCGAAATTTGGAGCATTTTTGAATAGCTCAACCAAAGGTTTAACTAATTCAAGAGTAGTATCTTTCCAATGTTTTTGAACATAAGCTTCGTCGTATTCTTTTGGTTTTTCGAACATGTAATTACCAAAAACAGGAATTTCGATAAGTAAGTTTACTCTTTCGCGGAGCAAACCAATAACTTTCGCAAGATATGCATCATCAAAACCGATGAAACCGGCTTCTTCTACCAAAGGTCTAAATCTGATGGCTAAATCGTTAAGATCGAGAGCACGCAAATATTGAGAGTTCATCCAATCAAGTTTTTGAGTGTCGAATACAGCGCCGGCTTTATTAACTTTTTCGAGTGAGAAAAATTCGATAAGTTCCTGCATTGAGAAAATTTCTCTATCGGCAGTAGGATTCCAGCCCAATAAGGCAATAAAATTGACAAAAGCTTCTTTGAAATAGCCTTTGTCTGCATAATCTTCTACTGCAACTGAGCCTTGGCGTTTAGAAAGTTTTGTTTTATCTTTATTTAGCAATAGCGGAAGATGTGCAAATTTTGGCCTTTCCCAACCGAAAGCATCATAGAGCAATACGTGCTTAGGAGTGGAAGGAAGCCATTCTTCGCCACGAATTACATGCGAAATTTGCATTAAGTGGTCATCCACAACATTTGCTAAGTGATAAGTAGGGAAGCCATCTGATTTGAGAAGGATTTGGTCGTCCACATCTCTACCATTGACAACTACCTCGCCGCGAATAATATCGCTGAATCTAATTTCGCCGGTTAGAGGCACTTTAAGTCTAACAACAAAAGGAGCATTAGCTTTGAATAAGTTTTCAGTTTCTTCGGGCCCCAAAGTATATTGGTTGCGCATCACCGAGCGATCGTATTTAGGAGCAACTCCAGCTTTTTGCTGGCGTTCGCGCATAGCGTCTAGCTCTTCGGCAGTATCGAAAGCATAATAAGCATTGCCGTTATCGATTAATTCTTGGGCATATTTTGTGTATAAATCAAATCTTTCGGATTGGATATAAGGACCGAAGTCGCCACCTTTATCAGGGCTTTCGTCAAATTCAATGCCAGCCCAGCTCAATGAGCTAATCAAATTTTCTTGAGCATTTTCTACAAAACGTGTTCTATCTGTATCTTCAATTCTTAATATGCACTTACCGCCATGGTGTCTTGCAAAAAGATAATTATATAGAGCTGTCCTTAGTCCGCCTACATGCAAGTAACCGGTTGGGGAAGGAGCAAATCTTACTCTTACGCTCATTTTATTCCTCTAATTAATTCAAATTGTACAATTTATAAAAAACAAAATTACGAAAAATATTCGTAAACTATATTGAAAAACAATTGGCAGACTATTAATTGAGCTTTGACTTTAAAGCATCTATGAATAATTCCATCTTCATGCCTCGAGATCCTTTGACGAGTATGGCTGCTGTTTGAAATTTATTGATAATATGTTCTGCAATTTCTGAATGTGAATCAAATAATATGATGTTTTCTGATTGAAATTCTGAATTTGCTTTTGCCATTTCATTTCCAATAACGAACACATAATCGCATAAACCTGCTGCAGACTTGATTAACTCAATATGCTCGAGTGATGCTGCATTGCCTAATTCTCTCATTTCGCCGAGAACAGCAATCTTGGGATTGTTAGTTCTATAAGCTTTAAGAGTTTTAAGAGCCATAGCCATCGAAGATGGATTGGCGTTGTAGCAGTCATTTAATATTTTGAAATCTCCGACATTTTCGAAAACCATCCTGGCATAGCCATGATTGATTTCAGGTGTATAATTGCTAAGCCCATGAGCTATCTCTTCTAATGTCAAATCGAAAAGAATTCCGGCTGCTGCAGCAGCAATAGCGTTATAAGCAGATGCAAAACCGATAGTTTGCATGTTTACGCTTATGGAATTTGAATTATAATGAAAATTTATAATAGGATTGAGCGAGTCATTTATTTCAATATCTGCTTTGAGAGCAGCATCAGCATGAGTGCCAAAGGTAAGTTTTTTATTTAAAACTTTATAGTAATTGACTAATCTGTCATCATCAAAATTAATGAGGCAGTGCCCACCTTTTTTGAGTAGGAAACCAAATAGTGCAGTTTCTTCCTGCTCCACACCATCCAAATCAATAAGAAGTTCGAGATGTTCCTTGCCAATATTTGTGATAAGCCCATGAGTAGGTTCGATCATTTCGCTTAGTATATGTACTTCGCCTGGTTCGTTAGTACCGATTTCGAGTACAGCAGCTTGATAGGAATCATCTAATTGGAGAAGCATCAAAGGCACACCAAGACGATTATTGAAATTGCCATAAGTCTTTAAAGTGTTGTATTTGACAGATAAAACAGCAGCACAAAGTTCTTTTGTAGTAGTTTTGCCGTTAGAGCCTCCAATAGCAATAATAGGAAGATCAAATCGCTGACGGTGGTAATTAGCTAAGCTGCCAAGAGCAGTTAAATTATCATCGACAACAATAAAGGATTCATCAGGGAAATTAGAAGCATTAGCATCAAACCATTTTTTATCAACTAGGCAGCAGGCAGCACCTGCAGCGAATGCATCAGAAACTTTGCTGTGCCCATCGATTTTTTCGCCATATAGAGCAACAAAAATATTTTTTGCATCAATATTTCGTGAATCGATTGATACTCCAACAGAGTTGAAATCTTCATTTATATTAATTAAAGAATCTTCGTCGAAAATAGAATAAATATCAACAGCATTGAATTTAGCATGATTTGGAATCATAATTTCCCCCAAATATGAATTTTTTAAATAATATTAAAAGCAAATTAAACAAAAGTATTGTAATATCAATTGCTAAGTAAATAAAAAAATAACCTCCGCTCTTGGAAGAACGGAGGCGAGGGCATGCGGCGTTTCCACCACATATAGACTCGAAAGGTATCATCGGCTTGGGGGGATAAGCCTCGCCTTGAGTCTTACATATGTTTAATTACTGATTTTACGACGCCCCAGACGAAAAATTCGTCTTCGGGGTATATGCGTATGGGGGAATACTTGTCGTTTTCAGAAATTAAATATAATTCAGTACCGTAATATTTTAATCTTTTAACTGCTAATTTATTATTTATCTGAGCAACAACAATCTTGCCGTCTTCGGGCAGAGCAGCCGAATCGACTAGAAGAGTGTCGTTGTTGTTGATGCCTGCACCGATCATTGAATCGCCCGCAACCCTAATTAAAAAAGATTGTTCGGGATTGCCTGCAAGCATGCTGTTTAGGTCGAGGGAATTTTTTTGAGGTCTGAAAGCATCAAAAAATGGTTTGATTTTGTTTGAAAACAAACCTTGCAAATCATTTTTTAAATGATTTGAATTTATCATGTCAATGTTTAATGCTGTATCAATTGTCATAAAATCCCCATTAAATATCGTTTGGCTAATATTAAGCATTTTGTGTGCCAAAAAATGAAGTGTTTTGAAAAAAATATTGTACAATAGAAATAATGATAAATATTCTTTTGTAGAATATGAATTCAATATGAAAATTTTGATATGATTCAAATTAGTTGTATATTGGTGATAATCGGTTAATAATAAAGATAATTCAAGAGTTTAGGCTCTGAAGAGGAAATATGAAAAAGGATTTTAGTTCGGTTAGTGATTTGAATTCTCCCGAATTATATATAAATAGAGAATTAAGTCTTTTAGAATTTAATAGAAGAGTGATACTCGAGGCATTAGACAAGACGCATCCTTTGCTCGAAAGATTGAAATTTGTTTCGATTTTGAGTTCCAATCTTGATGAGTTCTTTATGATTAGAGTTGCCGGACTCAAAGGGCAGCTCGCAACCGGTATTAATGAATTGTCTTACGACGGGATGACTCCAAAGCAGCAGCTTATTGAGATACGTCGCAGAGTGCTCAATCTGTTAGAAATTCAGGAGAAAGTGCTTAATGATACTATATTCCCTGAATTAGAAAAGTCAGGCGTTATTCTTCATAAATACAATACATTAAGCAATGAAGACAAAAAGTATCTCGACGAATACTTTTATACTAATATATTGCCTGTGCTTACTCCGTTGATGTTGGGACCGGCCAATCCGTTTCCCAGACTAATAAATAGAAATTTAAATATAGCATTTGTATTGAAAGACAGTAGCAAGAGCATCCCTCAGCAAAAAGTAGGATTTTTGCAATTGCCAAGTGTATTGCCGCGATTTATTTCAATTAAAACAAAAGCTAAATATAATTTTATATTGATTGAAAATGTAATAAAAGCTTATGCTCATCTGCTGTTTCCCGGATTAGAAATTGAAGCCACAAATACTTTTAGGGTTACCAGAGATGCAGATGTGGAAATTGCCGAAGACGAAGCTGAAGATTTGCTGTCTGAAATAGCAGAACAAGTGAAACAAAGAAGATGGGGCAGGGCAGCAGTAAGATTAGAGGTAAGTGCTAATATGCCAGATTATTTGGCTAACTTGCTTATGAATTCTCTTGACTTGGAGCCAATCGACGTTTATACTGTCGATAGACCTCTAAATATGCCGGACTTTATGCAGCTGACAAAGCTGGATTTGAAAAATTTGAAGGATCTGCCATTCACTACTCGCGAAGTGCCTCAATTCAAGGCGAGTGGTCCGGGTGTATTCGAAGCTTTGAAGCAGCATGATGTGCTAGTGCATCATCCTTGGGACTCTTTTACTAATAGTACTTTGCGTTTTATCAACGAAGCTGCCGAAGATAATGATGTTGTTGCGATTAAGATTACGCTTTATAGAGCGGGAATGAATTCTGCAATTGTAACTGCATTGAAGAAAGCTGCCGAAAAAGGTAAGTATGTAACTGCTTTTGTCGAGCTTAAGGCTAGATTTGATGAGGAGAATAATATTATATGGGCAAAGGATTTAGAAAGTGCGGGTGTGCATGTGGTTTATGGTGTGCCCGGCTTGAAAACTCACTGCAAGCTTGCATTAGTTGTTCGAAAAGAATCAAATAGATTAAAGACTTATATGCATATATCCACAGGTAATTATAATCAAGTAACTGCAAGGCTTTATACTGATGTTGCTTTGTTTACTGCTAATGACGAATTTGCAATTGATGGCATTGATTTGTTTAATTATCTAACGGGATATTCCTATCATAAGGATTGGAAGCACTTTTTTGTAGCTCCAATGGATTTGAGGCAAAAATTAATTGAACTAATAAGACGCGAAGCAGATCTTCATACACCTGAAAATCCGGGACATATAATAGCAAAATTGAATTCAATTGCTCATAGAGAAGTGATTCCTGAACTATATAAAGCATCACAAAAAGGTGTAAAAATCGACTTAATTTGCCGCGGAGTCTGCTGCTTGCGCCCCGGAATACCCGGGATTAGCGATAATATACAAGTAAGAAGCGTAATTGGGAGATTTCTCGAGCATAGCAGAGTGTTTTATTTCAAGAATGGAGGCAAGGAAGAATATTATTTGTCGAGTGCTGATTGGATGTCGAGAAATCTACATCGGCGAGTAGAAATAATGTTTCCTATTTATGAGCCTGCATTAAAGAAATATTTGCGTCATCTGCTTGATGTCTATATGAAAGATAATAAAAAAACATGGATATTGCAGGCTGATGGAAACTATATAAAGGCTGAACCGACTAAAGGCGAAAAAGCATGTTCGGCTCAGGTATATTTCCTTAAGTCCACTAAAAATGGTTATTAACTAATAAATTTGCAGATAAAATATTATTTTTGTTGAAAAGTCTTATAATTTTGTTGCATATTCTGTAACTTTTGATTATTTTAGCTGTTAATCAGTTAAATTGACAAATTTTTTAATAATCTTATATTGTGTTAGTGCTTATTGATGTTTTTTACTGTTTGATTTAAAGCAAAAATATTAATTTTAAAAAAGTACTTGTCTTTTTTTTTATTTGACAAAGGGACACATATGAGATTATTATTATCAGTAGCATTATTCTTGTTTAGTGCTCTATTCGTGAAGCCGATTTTGGCTCAGGATGATATATTTAATGAATCTCCCTCAGATGAATTGTCTATAATCACTTATAATGTAGATTTTAAAGGATTTAAAACTATATTGACAAAAGAAGGCGACAAAGTACTTTTGCCAATAATCAGTAATTCATATTCTGAATATAATCCAGGCGCACCAATTACAATAGTAAGAAGCGAAAATTTAGTTGTTCCATCGCCCGATGCTTTCGAAATTGTTGATGTGAGAGTGCTCAAAGTTAAAACTTTGAATGGTATATCTGCACCATCGCCCAGCTTAGTGAAAAATGATGAGATCGGTAGCGAAGATTATGTGATTGATAATGAGAAATATAATTCCTATAAATTGGATAAATGGGCAGAATTGACTTATAGCGGACGCTCCGGAAATGTGCATTTGGCTAAATTGAAGTTTTATCCGATTCGTTATAATTCTGCAAAACAAGAATTTCAAATCCCACAAACTATCAAAATTACTGTAAGATACAAACTCCCAAAAAATTATAAAAAGAATGTAGCTAAGATCAATAATAATTTGATAAATGCTTTAAATCGCAAAATGGCAAATGCTTGGGCTGATTTAGATGCTGATAAGGTTCAAGGCGGTAACTATCAAAATCTAGACGAATTGAGCTCTGGCAAGTGGTTTAAGTTGATTGTCAATTCCGAAGGTATTTATAAAATTGATGCTTCTATGCTTAGTTCGCGTGGTGCTTCGATCAAACCTGAAGAAGTAAAAACTATTAAAGTGTTTGGTAATGGTGGTGCTCCACTTTCAGAAGCAGTAGAAGATGCTCTGAAAAATGTAATGAACGAACAGGAAATAATTGTTCGTACTAATTCAAATGGTGAATTAGAGTCGATTATTTTTTATGCTTCAGGACCATCAGGATGGAATCTGAAAAATGGCAAAATCAAGCATTATCTAAATCCATTCAATCAAACTATTTCATATTTATTGACTTGGGGCGGAACCGATGGTAAACGAGCTAATCCTTTGCTAGTAGATGGTCAGTCTGCAAACATTCCAGATAATTATACTGCTCGTGTTTTCTTCGAAGAAGAGATGACCAATCCTTTCACCGAAGGCACGGGACGCAACTGGTTTGGCCGTTCATATTTTTCAAGTCCTTTTATTGAGAATTTGAATGGATTGAATAGGAACGGTAAAGTGCTATTTAGAACTTCGGTTGCGCATAAATCCTATGATGGCAGCGGCAATTTTATAGTTCAAGATAATAAAAGACAAATATTAAGTTTATCAGTTAGTAGACTTTCAGATAGATATGAAGTTGCTTCACGTAATGAGTCTGAAATTGAAATACCTGCATCTAATATTGCCAGCGACAATCGTATGGTTTTAGATTATAATTACACTTGTTCGGCTGGTGCTTCCAAAGGTACAGCTTATTTTGATTTCTACGAAATTCATTATCCAAGAGAGCTAAGCCCTTTGAATGATGAAGTTTCTTTTGTTGCAGACTTAAACCTAAATGGAATAACAGAATACAAATTCAATAATTTTTCTTCAAGTGAAGTGCTTGGATTTGAAACAAGTGTTTCAGGAAGTCCGAAGTTGCTTAAAAATTTATCAAATACCGGATCTTCATTCGATTTTAAGACAGAATTGTCTGCAAATAAATTTAAAAGTTTTTATATAAGTTCAAAATTCAAAACTCCGGTAATCGAAAATGTAACAATAGATAACTTGCGTGGGAAAAAAGAAAATGCGCAGGCAATTGTTCTTACTCATAAATCATTATTAGAAAGTGCAAATGCATTTGCACAATATAGAAGCGAAAAATCTAAAATAAAAGTTATAGTAGTAACTACTGAGCAGATATTTAATGAATTCAATGCAGGCAGCCCGGATGTTGCAGCAATTAGAGATTACTTGGCATATTGCTATCATAATTGGGATACTAAGCCGGAATTTTTAGTAATATGGGGCGATGGTCATTATGATTATCGTAATATAAGCGTTAAGACTACAAATTATGTTTTCCCATATGAATCAATCGATGATGATATGGATTTGAGCGAAACTCAGTCTTATAGCAGTGATGATTTTTATGTTTGGCTTGCTGGTTTTGATAGTCAGCCCGAACTCAGTTTTGGCAGACTTACTTTAGAAAATAATGATCAGGGTTTCAGATTTCTTGAAAAATTGAAAAAATATGAGAACGAATCCAATAAAGATGCTTGGCGTACTAATATTCTTTTGGTGGCAGACGATGGTCCTACCGAAAAAGATGATACTGATAATGCCACTCATACAATAGATTCTGAAGAACTTTCTGATATTATTCCTAATCAATTATTCCAAAGAAAATTATATTTGGTGGAATACCCAACAGAAAACATCCCAAATGGCAGACGTAAACCAAAAGTTGCTCAGGAATTAGTAAATCAATTGACAACAAATGGCGCATTAATATTTAATTGGTATGGCCACGGCAATCCAAGAGTTTTGGCTCATGAGCAGATTTTTGATAGAGAAAAGACAATACCTCAATTGAATAATTTAGATAAATTATTTTTTATGACTGCTGCTACATGCGACTTCAGCAGATATGATAAAGATGGTGTGAGATGCGGTGCAGAGCTTTTGGTCGATAGCAAAATTGGCGGCGCTATTGCTGTGCTTGGAGCTACTCGAGTGGTTTATGCCGGCGAAAATCAAGCACTAAACGAAAAGTTTTATAAATGTTTGTTTACTCCGATTGATGATAAAGGAACTTTGCCAACAATCGGCCAGGCATTTAATTTGACTAAGCAAGAATTTAATAATCAAAATGCTATGAAATATTTTATTTTGGGTGACCCAACCATGAAGTTGTTATATCCTGAAAATAATATTTCTATCGATAGAATAAACGGTGTGGATGTGATTGCTGATACTATTGAATTAAAAGGTTTGTCATCAGTCAAACTCGAAGCAAGAGTATTAAAACAAGATAAAACTATTGATGATAATTTTAATGGTACAGCGATAATCACATTATGCGATGGCGATGAAGATATTGAAATGAGAGATGAAAATTCTGCTTATTTCAGATTTGATAAATTTGGTGGTATTTTAAATAAGAGTATTACTCAAGTGAAAAATGGCGTGATAAGTTCTGAATTTATTATACCTAAAGATATTAGTTTTTCTGATCTAATGGCTCGACTATTTATATATGCAAATTCAGACGATAATAGATCTGCTAAAGGATTTAATAATCATATCAAAGTATATGGAGTAGATGGTACTGGCATAGGTGATATCGAACCACCAAGCATATCAATATTTATGGATAGCAGAAACTTCCGTCCAAAAGACAAAGTACGTCAAGTGCCATTATTAATTGTTGATTTGAACGATAATTCCGGAATAAACTCGACAGGTCTGGGAATTGGGCATAGAATTGAAGCATGGATTGATAATAATACCAATTCAATAGATTTGACAAATGATTTTCAAACTTCTTTAGAAAATCCCAAAGGCGGGACATGCACAAAACTAATGTTTGGATTGGCTGCCGGTCTGCATAAAATAAAAGTGAGAGCATGGGACGTATATAATAATTATAACGAAACAGAAACATATTTTGTGATACCTGAAGAAGGCGATAATGATATATATTCGGCAGTAACAATACCGAATCCTTTTTATAATTCATGTGTCATTAATATAGAACATAATGCAACTCCTCCGATAAATTATTCGATAGATATATTGAATTCGGCGGGGCAGCTAATCAGGAAATTGGAAGGCACAACAAATGACTTGCATACAGCAAGCATCCCATGGAATGGGCAAGATAATGAAGGAAATCCGATTCCAATAGGAAGCTGCTACTATAATGCAAGATTTATTTACGGAAATTCGCAAGAAATACAAAAATCCGGGCTACTCGGAGTAAAAATAAAATAATTTGGTATTATTTTTGATTTTTAAAGAACAATTAATTAAATTATTAGTTCTCATTAACGAAAAAAACAAAATATCTGATAAAATGGAGGTATCGGTTAATGAAAAAACATAGCAAAGTGACGCTATTAGCATTGATTGCAATGGCAATATTTATACCGGGCAAAAATATACTCGCGCAAGCCGGCGGTTCATCTGTTCCTTTCTTATTGATTTCGCCGGATGCCAGAGCTAGCGGCATGGGCGAAACCGGTGTGGCTATTGCTGATGATATCAATGCAATATATTGGAACCCGGCAGGATTAGGATTTTTGGATTATGTAGGCACCGGTGACGAAGAATTACCTTTCCGCCAAGCGGCTGTGTCTTTTTCTCCATGGTTACCTCAATTTAATGCAGACCTTTTTTATAGCTACGGAACAGTCGGACAGCACTTTGAAGACATAGGTACTGTGGCTTTCAATTTCGTTTTTATGAATCTTGGCGAGTTTACACGTACTTTGGAAAACGGAAGTGTATTGGGTAAGTTTACTTCTAATGAATTTGCTGTTGGTTTGACTTATGGCGGCAAAATTTCTGAAGATTTAGGCTGGGGCTTTCAGTTGAGATTTATTCGCTCCAATCTTACCCCTACTTCAGCATCTCAGAAAGAAGCCGGGGTTGGTAATAGCTTTTCTATAGACTTGGGCTTTTTATACAAACCATCAGATATCGAATTGCTAGATGTCAAAAATCCTTTGTCTTTAGGCTTTAACTTGCAAAATGTTGGTCCTAAGATTACTTATATCAGCGAATCAGATCCATTACCAACAAATCTTAAATTAGGCTTTGCTTATAAATTAATCGAAGACGAGTTTAATGATTTTAAAGTAGCATGCGATATTCAAAAATTGCTCGTAAAACGCGATACAACCGGTTCAGACCCATTGCCACTATCTTTAGTTTCTGCTTGGGAAAATAAAGGTGTAGAATTTTCGGTAGGTGCTGAATATTGGTATAATAGAGTTGTAGCTTTGCGTGCCGGTTACTTTGTTGAGCCATCCGGATTGGGCGGCAGAGAATATTGGAACTTCGGTGCTGGCGTTCGCTACGATAGATTCCATTTGGACTTTAGCTTTATCAATACAGTCGAAAGCAACCATCCATTGGCTAATACAATGAGATTTTCGATGCTTGTCGATATGCATGATTTATAATCAAAATTTCATATTAAAAAACTGTCTTAAAGCAATTTGAGACAGTTTTTTTGTTTAATCTTCTCTTTGTCTGCATTTATACTTGTTTTTTCTTTTAATTATGTTGTTAATTTAGTAATAAATAATTAATTTATACTTTTTGTGATTAGTAGCTGTTGAAATGAAAAAATTCTCAAATTTATCATATAATTTTTTCATTGCCACCGAGGCAATATTCCAAAACAAATTAAGAGCGATTCTTACTTCGCTTGGGATTATTTGTGGGGTGGCGTCGGTTATTGCAATGCTTGCTATCGGCAAAGGTGCTGAGCAGGAAATCCTTGAGAAAATGAAAATTTTGGGTGCTAATAACATTATTGTCAAGATAAAAGAACAAAAAGAAAATGAAACTGCAACCGAAAAAGAAGAATCAGGAAGCAGCGAAAGCGAAAATGAAAAGATTAACAAAAAGAAGTTTTCGCCCGGCTTGAGTTTGGAAGATGCTGAGGCACTCAAACAATTTGTGCCCGGAGTGAAAAGTGTTTCGCCTGAAGTTATTATGCAAACAAGTGCAATGCAAGGCGGATTTAGAAAAGATGTGCAATTGGTCGGAATCACTCCAAAATATTTTGAATCTAATCAATTTGAAATGGCTGAAGGTACTTTTTTTACAAAAGTACACTCCGAAAATTCTATGCCTGTGTGTATTATTGCATGGTCTGTGCGCGCTAAGCTTTTTCCCGGCGAAAGAGCTCTCGACAAAGCTATCAAAGTTGGTAATCAATGGTTGAGAGTTGTCGGAGTGCTTAAGGAGAAAAGCTTGACTAAGGAAAATATCAAGTCATTAGGAATTCGTGATTATAATTTGGATGTTTATATTCCGGCTACTTCAATGCTGTTAAGATATATAAATAGATCTTTGGTTACTAAGCAAGACCTTAGCTCAGGCGGAGGAAGGGGCGGCAATAAAGAGAAAACTGTTCAGAATTTTAATCAATTAGATAGAATTGTTATTACTCTTAATGATAACAAAACTATTGTGAAAACTGCAGATGTAGTGAAAAGAATGCTTCTGCGAAGACACAACCAAGTGGAAGATTTCGAAATGATAGTGCCAGAGCAGCTTTTGGAACAAGAGCAGAGCACAAAAAAAATATTCAATTTTGTGCTTGGTGCGATTGCTTCAATATCACTACTGGTGGGAGGAATTGGCATTATGAATATTATGCTTGCCAGCGTACTCGAAAGAACTAAAGAGATTGGTATTAGGCGTGCTATTGGAGCAAAGCAAAATGATATTTTGATGCAATTTTTGAGCGAAGCTGTTGCAATCAGCCTTAGCGGCGGATTGATTGGTATAATAGCGGGTGTAGCAACTAGTTTTTTAATTGAAGGAGCTACAAATATTCATACGATTATTTCGCCATTTTCTGTTTTGTTGTCTTTCTTTGTTTCGATATCTGTAGGTTTGGTTTTTGGTATTACTCCTGCTCGTCGAGCATCACTACAAGACCCAATAGAGCTTCTCAGATATGAATAATAAGCTTTGTTGTAACAATTGCTTTGTAGTTTTGTTAATTATTTATTCAAAATTGGAGAAAATAATATAGTTTTTTATTGCTCTACCGTTTATTATAAAAGCTTTTGTTTATTGAATTTTGACAAATTTTGTATTTTGCAATAATTGAAATTGCATAAGTAGGCTTTTTTGTGATTGAAGCTCTAAAAGAGCAAAATGATTAATGAAATATTTTTGTAAACAAGCAAAAGAAATGAATTGGTAAGCAAATTCAAAAAATTATTAGTCTTGACAGCACTTGCAGTAATAACTGCAGGTCTAAACGGAATGAATATTTCCGGCTCAGGCTCCGGTCTAAATCCGTATTCATATAGCATTACTCCACTATTTAGCTCGATTGCGGCTTTGACTCCACAATTGATGTTTATGTTAGGTTTTCAATATGAAGATTTAGATTTGAAAAACAAGGAGATGTTTAATTCTGATACTAACAGATATAATCCTAAGTTTCTCAAGAAACCAATAATAGACCGATCGAATACTGAAAATAAGTTTAATCCACGCCCTTATGGAATCGAATTAGATGATGAATTGGATTCTAATGGCGTATATATGCGCTCGAGAAACAATTTCGACAGCCTCGATGTGGCTTATCCTTATCCAGTAGATTTAGATGCTTACCTTGCAAATAGAAAGAAAAGACTTCAAACCTCGGTTTGGGATTCTTTGATGACAGATTATGATATAAAAAAATCATTGAGTGGCGGCGATCTTGCAAGCATGATCAATCAAGCGACTGGCTTGACTATTCCTATTCCTCCTAATCCGGTTAGTACTTTGTTTGGCAAGCCGGAAATTAGTATTAACGTCAATGGTGAAGTCAATATGCGATTGGGCTGGCGTTGGGATAGCCAAAATCTTGGTACTGCTTCTGCTTTTGGACAAACTCAGAGCTCTCCAATTTTTAATCAAGATATTAGGCTCAACGTTTCAGGTCGTATTGGCGATAAGCTTCAATTAGGTACCGATTGGAATACAAGAAAATCTTATGATTATGATAATACATTTAAGATTGGATTTACCGGATATGATGATGATATTATAAAGAAGTTAGAATTTGGTAATATAGATTTTCCGATACCATCTACCTTGATTGGTGGCGGTTCGAAATTGTTTGGTGTGAGAGCTGATTTTCAGTTTGGTCCTTTATTCTTGAAATCTGTATTTTCTCAACGCAGAGGGCAAAGAAAATTTATTGATGTGCAAGGCGGATCGAGCAAACAGTATTTCTCAATAAGAGCTTATGATTATGCCAAAAATCACTTCTTTTTGGATACTGCTTATAAAGCTATTTATGATGAATATTTTAAAAATTCTACTCCTATCATCCCAAAAAGCTCTGCCAAGCTTAGAATTACTGCAATAGAGGTGTGGGAAGCATCAACTGAAATAACCGATCCTCACGTTGCAAGCACTATTGCAATTGCAGATCTTCCGGGCAAGAAAAGATCTCAAGGCGAAAATTGGACTCCTGCTGAAATAAATAGACCTACTTTAGCCGGCTCTGTGGTTAGAAGTCGTTTTGTGCTTTTGGATTCTACTAAGTATAAAATTGATTATAACCTTGGTACTATTACTATCTATAATTTAAGACAAGACAGATATTATGCTGTGGCATATAGTACAGAAAACGATAGTCCAGATCCGAATGATGATATCTTTTATGGAAAATTTTCGGATGAAAGAAGCGATAATAATGATACTTTGCTTTTGAAGCTCATCTATGTTCCTAATATGCTTCCCGGATATAAAACACTTTGGGAACGTCAAATGAAGAACATCTATCAGATTAATGCTTCAAATGTAAATATAAATGATACAAGAATCGGTTTGTGGTACATCAGACAATCGAATGATTCGACCGATGTGATAGAAGGAACTTCCGATAAATTAGTTACAATATTTGGAGTCGACCAAGTCAATAACAGTACAGGTGCAGCGCCACCGGATGGATTGTTTGATTTGCGTCCTCCATTTTTCGATCCGGTAAGAGGTGAGATTACATTTCCAAGCACAGAACCTTTTGGCGATGGTTTGAGAAGGTATTTTACTAAGATAGGCAATCCTGAATTGGCAGAGTTGTATTCTTTCGATCAAGTATATGATACAACATACGAAGGAGCGCGGAGAAATACAGCACGCGATAGATTTGTTATTTCCGGTGAAGTATCAGGAAGAGCCACAAATAGAATTTCTTTAGGTGCATTCAATAATCTTTCGCCCGGATCTGTCCGCGTTACTTTAGATGGCGTTCCCCTGAGAGAAAACGATGACTTTGTGGTGGATTACTACTCCGGCTCGGTTACTATTAGAAATGCAAGAGCTTTGCTCCCAAATGCAAACTTGAAAATTGAATACGAACAACAAGATATATTCACTGTGGCGACGAAGACTCTTGCGGGGCTTCGGGGTGATATTCAATTATTTAAAACGCGAAGCACTGACTTGAACTTTGGTTTTACTGCCATGTATTACGATCAATCGGCAGTTATCGATAGAGTAAGGCTTGGCGATGAACCTGTGTCCAATTTTATGTTTGGTTTTGATACAAAATTTAATTGGAATGCTCAATGGCTCACAAAAGCATTGGATATGCTTCCATTCTATGATACAAAAGCACCTTCGAGCATGTCTTTGAAAGGTGAATGGGCAATGATTTTGCCGGAACCAAATAAGAGAAGATCGGATATACGTTCGGATAATAACGAACCTGTTGTTTATATTGATGATTTTGATGCTGCTCAGAGATACATTCCTTTAGGTTTGATACCTTCGCAATGGCAGCACTCTTCAATACCTAATGATGTAAGTATCGACTCTACTGCTCAAGGCAGGTCCTTGTATAGAGGTAAGATGTTTTGGTATCAATACATGATTCCACGCGTACCGATAAGGGATATTTATCCTCAGAATCAATCATACCAACAAGGCAGGATGAATGCAAATCCATTAAATGTATTCTTTAATCCTAATCTGCGTGGTATATATAATAAGAATCCATTGTTTTTAGATCCTGAAAATCCTGTGTATGATCCGGGAAATGATTTTTCTGCGAAACCGGAAAACAGACCTAAAATATGGGGCGGTATGATGAGATTATTCTCTACTTTCAATACAAATTTCGATAATGAGAATATTGAATATGTAGAAATTATGATGCGCTTAGATCAGTATGAACCAGGCAAGTCCAAAATGTATATTGATATGGGGCAGATAAGTGAAGATATTATTCCTAATGGAGCCCCTGATACTGAAGATGGTATTACAGATGCAAATAAATTCCCTAATGGTATGATTGATGCCGGCGAAGACGTTGGTATCGATAAGATGAATAATGCTGCAGAAAAAAATGATTATCCTGCGCCTTTAAATCAGGAAGCAGATCCTGCGCGCGATGATTATAAATTTAATTTTAATAAAAATGATGAAGATAGAGTAGAAGACGACTTTAAGGCTTACAACAACTTCGAAGGCAATGCTTCTGTTTCTGAGTTGGGTCAGTTTCCTGATAAGGAAATGTTGAATCCTAATAATGGTCAGACTTTAGCATCTGATGATAGTTATTTTACTTATGAAGTAACACTACTGCCAGATCCTAATCAAAATGATCAAATAGTGGGTGGCAATCCTGATAAAGGTTGGTTTTTGTATCGTTTGCCAATCAGGAAACCTGTTTCAATGGTTGGTAATCCTCAGTTCTCAAATATTCAATATATAAGAGTAAGGTTCCAAGGCGGAATCTTAAAAGCTCAAATTGCAGATTGGAGATTAGTAGGTGCTCAATGGCAGAGAATCAGCAATTTCCAATCAAATTTCAATCCAAACGATAGCGTAATATCATTGGCATTTGTAAATTTATGGGAGAATTCAGGTTCGCCGGATTATTACACAATGCCACCCGGAGTATCACCACCGCGCCAATTAAACAATCCGGATCCATCACAAGATATTAAGATGAATGAGCAATCATTATCATTAACAGTAAAGAATTTGAGATGGGGCGATGAGAGAATGGCAGTAAGAATATTCCGTCCTTTGGATGTATTTTACTATAAAAAATTAAAATTCTTTATTCATGGCGATGGCACAATGCCATTGGATATGGTGCAAGGTGCGAAAGCAAAGGCTTATGCATTCTTGAGATTTGGTACAGACTCATCTAATTATTATGAATATAGAAGGCCATTGATTCGTGGATGGCAGGATATAGAAATTTCATTGGAAGCATTGACTGCAATCAAGCAAATTCGAGATACAGCGCGCCAATATAATCGTCAGGTATTCCCTGTGCCGGGCGATAACTTAGCGCAATTTGCTGTAAATGGTAATCCAATATTGACACGAGTGCAGTTCTTTGGTATTGGTGTATATAATCCATCGGATGCATTCCAAGAGCTTACCACAACAATGTGGATAGATGAATTGAGACTTATAAGCCCTGAAAGCTCGGCAGATTGGGGCGGAGTTGCAAATTTTGATATGAATTTAGCAGATTTGGGTACATTAAACGCTTCGTTTAATAATTATCAGCCTAATTTCCATAAGATAGAAGAAAGATTTGGCAATAGAATAAATTCGACTAATTGGAATATATCAATGCAGGGCAATTTGGAAAAATTTGCACCAAAGAGTTTTTCGCAGATGAAAATTCCAATTAATTATTCTCACTCAGAATTTATCGAAAATCCAAAATTTGCAGCCAATAGCGATGTGAATCTCAACGAAGCCGCTTCTGCTGCATATCAACGTGCAATCAACTCAGGTGCTTCTAAAGACGAAGCTAATCGTGCTGCTGACGAAACTAAGAAACGATCTCAGACTCTTAGGGTGCAGGATGGCTGGGCTCTGACTGGTGTTAAGTTAGGTATTCCTGTTAAGTCGTGGCTGGTGGATGAAACTGTCAATAGGCTTACTATAGGCTATTCTTATGCCCAGGAATACGAAAGATCTGCTATATATGAGCAAAGATTTAATTGGCAGTGGCGTTTGAATTTGCAATATACTTTGCCAATTAAAGATATTGCGACTGTAAAGCCATTGACTTGGGTCGGTGATTTCCCTGTGTTTGGAACTTATAAAAATTTGAAATTGAATTTCCTCCCAAGTAATTTTACTTCAACTTTTGATATGCAGAGAAGAAGATCTACCGAAAAATCCAGATTTTTGGACTATCCAAGTCCGGTGATTAGAGATTTCTCTGCTCAAAGAGCTGTTTCATTCAATTGGAAGTTTGCCGAAGGTGGATTCTTAAATCCAATATTAGACTATAGTTTTAATACAAATAGTACTTTGGTGCCATTTGAATTAGATGAAATGGGCAGACAAAGAACCGGCTCTGAAATAGCAAGCCAGATATTCTTTAATAAGAAAATGATTGATCTTGGGGTTGATAATCTTCATAACCAAACTGTTACACTCAACTTCAAACCAAAATTGCCAGATATTGCCGGTATAACCAACTTTATCGATATGACAGGTACTTTCAATACATCATATCAATGGCAAGACCCAATGCAGCAGGACAAGTCTATTAAAGATTTAGCTAAAAGAGCTGGGTGGAATAATACTATTAGATTTAATACTGCAATTAGACTTAGAGCAATGAGCGATTCTTGGTTTGGAATAATGCCAGCTTCGCCAACCAAGCGTATTGGTTCTAATAAACTTGACTCGAGTTCTTTAGGTTCGGTAGTTGATGGTATTGGAAAAACTTTAAAAACAATATTCTTGGATTGGGAAAAAATTGATATTACTTTAAATCAAACAAACTCATCATTGAATCCGGGTGTATATGGTTCTACAGGTTTGTCGAATTTCTGGACCAGAGATTTGATTGGTGGCTCGAGCTTAAATGAATATGGCCCGAGTGCTGCATATCAATTAGGATTGGTAGAGCATCCTCATGGTGGATTCAAAGTTAAAGGAAAAAATACATTCCCATTCTTCTATTTTGATACTTATGCCGGAAAGCGTCCGCCTAATGGTGTAATGCAAGATAACTTCAACCAAAACACAACATTCGACATAAAGACATCACGTCCTTTGTGGGAAGGTGCTGTACTTGATTTAACATGGAAAACAACTCTTGGTTTTAATAGAAATCAGACTGTCGAAACAGATGCAAATGGAAATCCTACATTTACTAATATAATTGCAATGGAATCGTTCAATAGAACATTTTTCACCTTCCCGACAGTATTCGGATTTAATCCATTTAATAACACAATCGACCATGTAGTAGAATTATACAATGGACGCAAAGGTGCGATATTAAACTCAAATCTTGATACAATCACAAAGAATAAACAATTGCAGCGCGCTTTGGCAGAATCATTTTATGAAGGATTAGAAGCATTCTCGATTACTCCGGGAAGAGCAGGGAAATTTTTGCCAAGTTTCAACTGGGGAATCCGCTGGGAAGGTCTTGAAAAATGGGCTTTATGGAAGAGTTTGATTAAGCGAATGACTGTTGATCATGCTTATATGTCTACTTATCAAGAAAACGTGAATATCACTGATAGAGGCAGGGCAATTCAGAACCAAGTGGTTCAATACGGATTTTCGCCTTTGATTGGTGTGAATGCAACATTCGACGATAAAAAGCTGGATGGTACTCTTACTGCAACTTTGAGATGGTCTACTACCACCTCATATCAGTTAAATACTGCTGCAAGGTCTGTTATTTCAAATCAAAATACTAACGAGATTACAGCTCAGGCAAGTTATTTGATGAGAGGATTTGAATTCCCATTGTTTGGCATAAAACTCAAAAATGATTTAGAATACAGTTTCTTATTTACATATAAAGCAAATAAGACCGGTACTTATGATGTGCTCGACAAATCGAGCTATCAAGGTCAAAATAAAGATGGACGAACACTTACCGGTAATACTCAGATTATTATTGAGCCGAGAGCAAGATATTCTATAAGCAATAGGCTTACAGCTTCAGCATTTTTCAGATATGAAGGTACATTCAACGAAGGTGCTGCACAGCCGGGATATCATACTACTCAAGTAGGTGTAGATCTGAAGATAAATATAGCAGGAGGCAGGTAATACCTGCCCCCCAAATAGAATTTTATAATTCCAAAGCTAAACCTCCTTCGGAGGTTTCTTTGTATATACTTGGAATATCGTGTCCGGTACGATTCATAGTTTCGACAACTCTATCGAAAGTCACAATATGTCTGCCATCGGAAAGAATAGCATAAGTGCATGAGTCTAAGGCTCTTGCTGCAGCAAAAGCATTGCGCTCGATGCAAGGAATTTGAACTAAACCCATGATTGGATCGCAAGTAAGCCCGAGATGGTGTTCGAGACCCATTTCAGCAGCATATTCAATTTGAGAAGGAGTAGCGCCAAAAATCTGTGCAGCAGCGGCGGCAGTCATTGAGCAAGCCGAGCCAATTTCGCCTTGGCAGCCAACTTTCGAACCGGAAATAGAAGCATTCTTTTTGATTAAATTACCGATAATGCCTGCAGTAGCCAAAGCACGCATAATTTTTGGACGGCTGAATTCAAAATCCTTTTCTAATAGATAAAGGACAGCCGGAAGCACACCGCTCGAGCCGCAAGTTGGAGCAGTAACAATTTTGCCACCTGAAGCATTTTCTTCTGCCACTGCGAGTGCATAAGCAAAAGCCAAGCTTCTGCGCTTGAGTGAGCGCGAATAGCTTTTAGCTTTGACGTAGTATGAAGAAGCTTTGCGTGGAATATGAAGTCCGCCTGGAAGAGTGCCTTCAGCATCTATACCGCGCTCTATTGAGTTGCGCATCACTTTCCATATATTCTCGAGATAATCCCAAATATCTGATTCTTCGTGCTCTTCTACATATTCCCAAAAAGTCTTGCCATAATTTTTGCACCAATTGAGAATTTCTTTCATTGAGTGAAGCTCGTAGATTGGATTGGCTTCTTCTTCGCTTTTGCCATCAGTAATTTCGCCACCGCCAACACTGAACACAAGTCGGTCGCCAATGATATCGCCAGATTGGTCGAACGCCTCGAGTTTCAATCCATTGGGATGATAATCGAGAACTATTTCCGGGTGGAAATCAATTTGGCAAGGTATTGGGGAAAACGCTGCAATAATTGCTTTATCTGTTAAGTGACCGATGCCAGTAGCAGCGAGGCTGCCGTAAAGTGTAGCTTTGAAAG
>CAZBNQ010000005.1:0-25212 GCA_964493035.1 uncultured Hyphomicrobiales bacterium
TGAATAATCTTGCTACAGTTATAATAAATTGGCTCTGAGGGAAGAAGCTCAAGATTGTATTTGGGATAAACATCAATGATTGAGCAAAGATAATAGGCATAACGCCTGCTGTGTTGATACGCAAAGGAATATATTGTGTGGTGCCGCCGTACACTTTTCGACCCACTTGGCGCTTAGCGTATTGCACAGGGATTCTTCTTGCACCCTGAGTAATCAATATAATTAAAGCAATAATTCCAAACAATAATGCAAATACGACGAGTTCAATAACCCATGAACGTGTGCCGGCAGCAACCAAATTCCATTCTTGCCAAATGGAAGCTGGGAAACGAGCAATAATACCGATAAAGATAATCAATGATATACCATTACCAATACCGCGCTCAGTTAATTGTTCGCCAAGCCACATCAAAAACATAGTACCAGCAGTAAGAACAAAGACAGTAGAAATTGTAAATAGGAATTCATGACCGGCAGGAACGACAGGCATTCCATTGCCAGCTTGTTGGTTTACGAGTTTGATAGACAAGCCCCAGCTTTGTAGGGCTGCAATAGCAATAGTACCCATTCTGGTATATTGATTAATTTTGCGTCTACCTTCCTCGCCTTCCTTCTGCATTTTTTGTACTTCAGGAATCACAACGCCTGCCAACTGGAAGATGATAGACGAAGTAATGTAAGGCATAATACCTAACGCGAAAATAGCGGCGTTAGAAAACGCGCCGCCAACGAATAAATCGAACAATCCGAATAAAGTATTCTGATTGCTCGAAGCGTTGGAAGCTGCCAAAGCAGCAACATCTATACCCGGGAGGGTAATATGTGAGCCAAGGCGCACAATAAATAACACTCCCAAGGTAAAAAGAATTCTTGTTCTAAGTTCTTCAATTTTGAAGATATTTTGGATTGTTTGTACGAAACTAGCCATTGCTTACCGCTGTGCCTCCCGCAGATTCAATTTTTTGTTTAGCTGATTCTGAGAAGTGGTCTGCAACGACTTCCAATTTTGCATTAAGGTCGCCATTACCTAAGATTTTAAGAGGCAAGCGTTTTTTAGACAATACACCAATGCGGTATAAAGTATCTAAATCCACTTTTGCATCGATTCTTTTTTCATCAACCAATTCTTGAAGTCTACCAACATTAACTGTTTGGTATTCTACACGGAAAAGGTTAGTGAACCCGAATTTTGGCAGACGTCTGTTAAGCGGCATTTGTCCGCCTTCGAAGTAGCGGGGGATTTTAGCGCCTGAGCGCGATTTCTGACCTTTATGCCCGCGTGTAGATGTACCACCATGGCCTGATCCGGGACCGCGGCCAATTCTTTTTTTCTTATGTGTTGCGCCTTCAGCGTGGCTTAAGTTACCAATGTGCTTCATTTTTCTACACTTTTATTTATTCAGAAACTTCTTCAACTTTAACGAGATGCTTAACGACCTCGATCATACCGCGAGTCTGCGGATTATCCGGTAATATTTTGAAATAGTTTGGTCTTCCCAATCCCATAGCCTTGATTGTGCGTTTTTGTTTTTCGATGCACTTAATTATGCTACGAGTTTGAGTAATTTTAAGTTTACCCATTTTCAACACCTATAATATTACTGTTTGCATTGGCATTAACGGACTAACCGTTAAGAACTTTTTCAATTGCTATCCCGCGACGAGCAGCAACTGCTGATGCGTCTTCCATACTTGCCAAGCCTCTGACAGCCGCTTTTATAGAATTGTGCGGGTTTGATGAGCCAAGTGATTTTGTCAATACATCTTGGACACCTGCTAGTTCGAGAATAGCACGAACACCACCGGCAGCAATAACGCCGGTACCTGCTGTAGCCGGTTTAATCAAAACTTTAGCTGCACCATATCTTCCGACTACTTCATGAGGAATTGTATTTCCTAATAGTCTAATTTTAAAGATATTTTTCTTAGCAGCTTCTGTAGCTTTAGTAACTGCATCAACTACTTCGCTTGCTTTGCCTAAACCATAGCCAACATGGCCATTTCCATCTCCAACTACTACAATAGCGGAGAAGTTAAAGCGGCGACCGCCCTTTACTACTTTGGCGGTACGACCTACGTAAACGAGTTTATCTTGTAACTCTAATTCCGACGATTTAATTTTTGACACGTTTTCTCCAATCACTTATCAGAATTTATTAAAATTCTAATCCAGCTTGGCGAGCTGAGTCTGCCAAAGCTTTTATACGGCCGTGGTAAATATAACCATTTCTATCGAAAGCAACTTTTTTAACGTTTGCCGCCAAAGCTTTTTTTGACAATACTTCGCCAACTAGCTTGCTTACTTCGGTTTTTTTCATTTCCGGTTTAATCAGACCACGCACATCTTTATCGTTGGACGAAGCGGCAATTAAAGTTTTGCCGCTCAAGTCGTCGATAATTTGAGCATAGATATGATTCAAGCTTCTGAAAACAGTCAGTCTCAATCTATCGGGAGTACCGTAGATCTTTCCTCTGATTCTGGCTTTACGGCGCAGCTTTCGTTTTGCTTTTAATTCTTGAATTCTCATTTTTTTACTCTATATAAAAAATTGACCGTATCCGGTTTTACAAATATAATAATTACAAATTTAATTATTTTGCCGCAGTTTTCCCAGCTTTTCGACGAATATATTCGCCTTCATATCTGATACCCTTGCCTTTATATGGCTCAGGCTTGCGGAATGAACGGATTTTTGCAGCCAAAAGGCCTACAACTTGCTTATCAGCGCCGTGTATTTTTATGTTTGTCGGGCTGGCTGTTTCTATTTTTACACCATCAGGTGGAATCACTAAGATAGGGTGTGAATAGCCTAAAGCAAGCAATAATTTTTCGCCACGCATTTCAGCTTTAAAGCCGACGCCTTCGATAAGCAATGTTCTGGTAAATCCATTGCTTACGCCTTCAATTGTATTGAAAGCGCGGGCACGGGTCAAGCCATGAAGCGCACGTACGTGCTTTTCTTCGGATTCGCGGCTGAATGTCAATACATTACCTTCCATATTATAGCTTATTTCAGCTGGGAGGTCGATTTTCAATTCGCCTTTTGGTCCTTTAGCAGTAAGCACTCTGCCTTCTATTTTTACCTGTGTTTTATCAGGAACAACGATAGGTTTTTTACCAATCCTTGACACTTTTTTGCTCCTATTTAATTTTTACCATACTGAACATATTACTTCGCCGCCGACATTAAATTTCTTAGCTTGCTTTTCAGTCATCACACCTTTAGAAGTGGATATGATAGCAACGCCTAGTCCGTTTCTGACGCGAGGCAAATTATCAGCCGAGACATATACTCTTCTGCCTGGCTTGCTTATTCTTTTTACTTCTCTAATAGCGGGTTCTCTATTAAAGTATCTAAGGCTAATTTTAATATAAGCCCTACCTTTTTCGTTTATCAACTCGAAGTCATTAATGAATCCTTGTTCTTTCAAGATTTCGCTCGTAGCGACTTTGAGTTTT
The DNA here is from genome assembly GCA_964493035.1 of uncultured Hyphomicrobiales bacterium. Classification (GTDB taxonomy): domain Bacteria; phylum Bacteroidota; class Ignavibacteria; order Kapaibacteriales; family UBA2268; genus JAUQWR01. The sequence continues at coordinate 3,461 of CAZBNQ010000005.1, forward strand.
GAGCTCGGGATCAAGACTGATTTATGGCCAGCCGACCCGGCGTTACGGATTCGGGTTAAATAATCTGCTATTTGATCTGTTACTGGCATAATTTTTCTACCACAAATTTAATCACCAACTGGCCTTACGAATGCCTGGAATTTTACCTTCCAGCGCTAATTGACGGAATATATTTCTGCAGACGCCATATTTGCGATAAACGCTACGGCCTCTACCTGTTACTGAGCAACGTAATCTTACGCGTGTTGGAGAGCTATTACGAGGCAATTTTTGTATTCCTAACATATCGCCTGCTGCTTTCAACTCTTCGCGCTTGGCAGCATATTTTTCTGCCAATTTTCTTCTTTTTTCGTTGCGTGTTTTTACACTGATTTTTGACATACTTTATCTCAATCACGTTTACGAAATGGGAAACCAAATTCTGCTAATAAGGCATATGCTTCTTCATCGGTTTTGCATTTTATCACAAAATTGATATCCAAGCCGCTAATTTTAGCTACTTTATCGACATCGATTTCTGGAAATATAATTTGCTCTTTAATACCGATTGAATAGTTGCCTCTTCCATCAAAACTCTTATCGGAGAATCCACGGAAGTCTCTGATACGAGGTGATGTTATATTGATAAATCTGTCCAAGAATTCATACATTCTTGCACGACGCAATGTCACCATACAGCCTATTGGCATGCCTGCACGCAATTTAAAGTTTGATATCGCTTTCTTGGCTTTGGTAACAACCGGGCGCTGACCTGAGATCAGTTCGAGTTCGTTTACTGCCGATTGAAGCACTTTAAGGTCTTGTGATGCTTCGCCTTTGCCCATATTAATGCATATTTTTTCAAGCTTTGGTACTTGCATTATTGATTTATAGTTAAATTTCTTCATTAATGCAGGCACTACTTGCTCTACATAGAATGTATGCAGTCTTGGTACAGGCGGCATCCCTTGATCTTGAACTTCTTCAAGTCTTTTGCCTTCCGGTGCGAAATCGCCTCTTTTTCCTGTAGGCTTTCCCTGTGCTTGCGGTTTTGCTTTTGTACTTGCCATGACCTTATATACTTAAATATTATAAATCTTTTTTATTTGTTTTTGCGTAGCGTACGGCAACTTTCTTGCCTGCCTTTTCTTCAAATCTGACACCTAATTTAGTAGGTTTTTTTTCGCTATCTAGCATCATCACATTTGAATAATGAATCGGCATTTCTTTTGTTACTTTTCCGCCTTTCGGGTTCATTTGTGTCGGGCGGCTATGTTTGTGACGCAAATTCACTTGCTCTACTAACAATCTCATTTCTTTTGGATATATTTCGAGCACTCTGCCGGTTTTTCCTTTATCGGAACCGGTCATAACTTGAACAACGTCACCTTTTTTTATTTTCAATTTCATCTTTTATCACCTATAATACTTCGGGTGCAAGAGATACTATTTTCATGTAGTTCTTTTCGCGAAGTTCGCGTGCTACAGGGCCGAAGATACGGGTGCCGCGTGGCTCTCCTTTATCGTTGAGCAATACTGCAGCATTCTCATCGAATCTTATATACGACCCGTCTTTGCGACGAACTTCTTTCGCTGTGCGGACGATAACTGCTTTTTGGACAGTTCCTTTTTTAACTGCTGAGTTCGGCAAAGCTGATTTTACTGCTACTACTACGAGATCGCCGACTGTAGCATATTTCTTTCCATGGCCGCCGAGTACTCTGATGCATCTCACTTTCTTGGCGCCGGAATTATCTGCTACTACTAAGTTGGTTTCTTCCTGTATCATTTTATTTATCCTTGTTACTTCGCACGTTCAACAATTTCTACAAGCGTCCAACGTTTTCTTGCGCTAAGCGGCCTTGATTCACGAATCTTAACGATATCGCCTTGTTTGCATTCGTTGTTTTCGTCATGCGCCATGAACTTTTTAGTTCTCTTGTAATATTTTTTATACAATGGATGCGCTATTTGACGTTCAATCGAAACGATAATCGTTTTTTCAGCCTTAGCCGACGCTACTTTGCCCTGAAGTATTCTCTTTTTGCTTTTTACTTCAGTTGTTTCGAGTGTTTTTGTTTGTTCCATAATCTTTTCCATCTTACTTTAAACTCTGACGTTCATGTAAAATTGTTTGCATTCTTGCAATATCATTTTTTAAGATTTTCAAATAAGCTGTATCCTGCAATTGCTTTAGAGCATGCTGGAATTTTTGCTTTGCCAGAGTTTCTTGCGACTCATGGAGGAGAGATACCAATTCATTATCTGTTAGTTCTCTCAAGTCTTTTGCTTTACGTGGCTTCATTATACGCTAAATCTATACGTGTAACAAATTTTGTCTTAATTGGCAATTTATGTGACGCCAAGCGCAAAGCTTCTTGTGCTGCTTCGCGGCTTACGCCATCTACTTCGAACAGAATTCTGCCCGGTTTTACTACTGCTACCCATCCTTCGGGTGAACCCTTACCGCTACCCATACGAGTTTCGAGTGGTTTTTTGGTATATGGTTTATCCGGGAAGATACGTATCCATACCTTACCATCACGGCGTAGGTATCTATTTATCGCAATACGTGCGGATTCAATTTGGCGGTTTGTGATCCAATGCGGTTCTAATGCTTTCAAACCGAATGAGCCGAAAGTTACTAGCGATCCGCGTTCAGCTTTACCACACATTCTTCCGCGCTGGGTTCTGCGCCATTTTACTCTTTTAGGTGATAACATTTTTCTTTACCGGTTTTTTCCTAAATTTCACTTATTGTTGTTTGCCGATAATTTCACCTCTGCATATCCACACTTTGATTCCGATAGCGCCATAGATTGTTTGCGCTGTTGCTGTGCCGTAGTCGATATCGGCTCTTAGTGTGTGCAAAGGAATTCGTCCTTCTTTATATTGTTCGGTACGAGCCATTTCTGCTCCGCCCAATCTGCCTGAGCACATGATACGGATGCCGAGGGCGCCCATACGCATTGTGGTCGATACTGATTGTTTCATTGCGCGGCGGAACGAAATTCTACCTTCGAGCTGCTGGGATATATTTTCTGCTACAAGCAATGCATCCAATTCTGGGCGTTTTATTTCGCTGATCAAAATTTTAACATCTTTGCCTGTCAATTTTTTCAATTCTTCTTCGAGCTGAGTAATATCTTTGCCTGAGCGGCCGATTATCACACCTGGGCGTGAAGTAAAAATTGTAATTCTTAATTGTTTAGCAGTGCGCTCTACCAATATTCTAGCGATACCGGCTTTTTTCTTTCTGCTTCGAATGTAATTGCGAACTTTGATATCTTCCGCTAACTTATCGGCGATATTTCTCTCGTCAAACCAGTTTGCGTCCCAGTTTCTGATTATACCGAGTCTAAGGCCGATTGGATTAGTTTTCTGTCCCAATTTTAGCTCCTATATATATTTAATTTTTAGTTGCAACTACAATTGTTAAATGATTCGAACGTTTGCGCATTCTATAGGCTCGGCCCATAGGTGCAGGCAAAATACGTTTCATTGAGGGTCCTTGATTGACGAACGCCTCTTTTACTATTACTTGGTTGTCATCGAGGCTTTCACCTTGCTCTTTTACTTTCAAGCTAAGGTTTGCCAATGCTGAGCGTAAGACCATTTCTGCATCTTTTGCTGCGTGCTTCTTTTGATATTTCAGCATTGTGAGCGCCTCTACTGCTTTTTGCCCGCGAATAAGATCGATTACCAATCTCATTTTACGCGGTGACGAACGTATATATTTTTTAAGTGCCTTTGCTTCCATCATTTACTCCGTTTTATTTCTTCTTTGCATCTTTTCTATGACCGGCATGACCACGATAGACTCTTGTTGGAGCGAATTCGCCAAATTTATGGCCTACCATGTTTTCTGTTACATATACCGGAATAAAATTCTTACCATTATGAACGGCAACAGTATGCCCCACGAAATCAGGAGTAATAGTTGAAGCTCTCGACCATGTTTTAATAACCTTCTTTTGTCTTGCTTCGTTGAGCTCGACAATTTTCTTTAGAAGTTTATAATGTATGAATATACCTTTCTTTAATGAGCGGGCCATATCCTAATCCTCAATTATTTAGATTTCCGTGAACGAATAATGTATTTGCTTGATAGCTTGCGTTTTTTCCTTGTTTTGAGGCCTTTAGCAAGCTGACCCCAAGGTGATTCCGGATGTGCACGACCACCACCGGATTTTGAAGTACCTTCGCCGCCGCCCATCGGGTGATCGATTGGGTTCATCGCCATACCGCGTGATTGTGGTCTGACGCCGAGCCATCTTCTGCGTCCGGCTTTGCCTAACATTATGTTCTCGTGATCAGTATTGCCCACTACACCAAGTGTTGCGTAGCATTCGTTTGGTACCATTCTGATTTCGCCTGAAGGCATTTTTAATATTGCAAATCTGCCTTCGTTCGAAAGCAACTGTACTGATGTACCTGCACTTCTTGCCATCTGTCCGCCTTTTCCTGGTTTCATTTCGACATTATGCACGAATAAACCTACTGGAATTCTTTTTAGCGGAAGAGCGTTGCCATCTTTAAATTCTGCATCCGGACCAGCCATCAATACATCGCCAACTTTAACTTTATCGGGTGCTATAATATAGCGGAATTCGCCGTCTGCATATTGGAGCAAAGCGATTCTTGCCGAACGGTTTGGATCGTATTCGATAGTCGATACAGTTGCTTGAATACCGATTTTATTTCTTTTAAAATCGATTATTCTATATTTGCGTTTATGTCCGCCGCCGCGATGGCGCGAAGTTATTCGCCCGGTATTATTTCTGCCGCCTGATTTCTTTAGCGGTCTTACGAGCTTCTTATGTGGCTCGGTGCTAGTTATTTCTGCAAATGTAGGCACCGAGTAGAATCTTGTTCCGGGTGTTATTGGTTTAAAAACTCTTAATGCCATCTTTATTTAATTTTCTTTTGTTCACAATAATTTCTTATGATTCAGCCGGTCCGGAGACTAACTCTATTGATTGTCCTTCTTTCAAAGTAACGTATGCTTTCTTTTTCAAAGGTGTCGAACCTCTCATCATTCCGCGGCGTGTCATTCTTACTTTGACTTTGCCTTTGATGCGGACTGTGCGTATTGAAATTACGTTTACTTCGAACATTTCTTCGATAGCTTTTCTTATTTCAATCTTATTAGCATTTGGGTCAACTTGGAACACATATTGACCGTTTGCTGAAAGCTTCATTGCTTTTTCAGTTATAACCGGCTTTTTAATTACCTGAAGCATGATCTTTCTAACCAAATTAATTACTAAAATTATTAACTATTGGTTCAATCGCGCCTTTGAATAAAAGGAGCTTTTTGTGGTTCAGTATATCATATGTTGATATTTTATCTGCCGGTTGAACCGTGATGTTCGGCAAATTTCGAGCCGACATGTAGACATTATAATCTACGCCGGGAACCAATATGAGAGTTTTTGCGGCATCAAGGCTGAGATTTTTCATATATTTTGCAAATTCTTTTGTTTTGATTTGCTCCATTCTGATATCTTCAACCACCATCAGGTTATTTTCCTGCGCTCTCAATGAAAAGGCTGATTTTCTGGCTAATTGGCGAAGCTTCTTTGGTAATTTCAAATTGAAATCGCTTGGTTTTGGTCCATGAACTGTACCACCGCCTACCCAAAGTGGGGATCTGCTTGAGCCCGAGCGAGCTGTGCCGCGTCCTTTTTGCTTCCAGGGTTTTTTACCGCCGCCCGATACTTCGGCACGAATTTTTGTCTTTCTTGTGCCTTGTCTCTTATTTGCCAGATGAACTATTACTGCTTGGTGCATAACATGTTCGTTTGGAACTATGCCGAACACTTCGTCTGTAAGTTCGATTTGCCCTGATTTATTGCCATCTTTTGTATATAGATCTACAAGCATTTTTTTCTGTGCCTTATTGCTTTATTATTTCTAATAACGTATTAGGAGCGCCCGGCAAACTGCCCTTTAGAAGGATCAAATTTCTGTCCGGGATAATTTCAACTACTTCGATATTTCTAACTGTAATTTGTTTTCCACCCATTCTTCCGGCCATTCTCAAGCCTTTGAATACTCGGGATGGATATGATGACGAACCGATCGAACCAGGGTGGCGTTGGCGGTCTGACTGACCGTGTGTCTGCATACCTACTCCACCAAAGTGGTGGCGTTTGATTACGCCTTGGAATCCACGACCTTTGCCTGTTCCTGTTATTCTTACTTTATCGCCTTTTACAAATTCTTCTACAGTTAATGTATCGCCGACTTTTACGTCTTTTGATAATTCACGGAATTCTTTCAAATAGCGTTGTGGTTCTACACCTGCTTTTTTGAATTGTCCCATCAACGGTTTATTTACTTTGCGTTCTTCTATAGCTTCGAAGCCTAATTGAACTGCTTTATATCCGTCTTTTTCATTATCTCTGACCATCACTACCGGGCATGGGCCCGCTTCTACGACTGTTACTGGAATAGCACGACCGTCTTCTGTCAATATGCTTGTCATTCCCAGTTTTTTTCCTAAGATTGCTGCTTTCATTCTACCCATCTCCTTAGACTTTCACTTCTACATCTACGCCCGCTGGTAATTCCAATCTCATCAATGCGTCGATTGTTTTTTGAGTCGAGCTAAATATATCGATTAATCTCTTGTGTATTCTCGTTTCGAATTGTTCACGAGATTTTTTGTCTACGTGGGGTGAACGGTTTACAGTGAATACACTGCGACGGGTTGGCAGTGGTATCGGACCTGATACCACTGCGCCTGTTTGTTTCACTGTACGAACAATTCTTTCTGTCGATTTGTCAATCAGTTTATGGTCGTATGATTTTAATTTTATTCTTATTCTTTGTGTTGCCACTTCAATTTTCCTCATTCATATTTATTTATACAATAGGATAGCTTAAGATTATTCAATAATCTTAGTAACAACGCCAGCGCCTACTGTTCTACCGCCTTCGCGGATAGCAAATCTCAAACCTTCTTCCATAGCTACTGGAGTAATAAGTTCGATTTCGATAGCATCTAAGTTATCACCAGGCATAACCATTTCTACGCCTTCTGGTAAGTGCAATGCACCTGTTACGTCTGTTGTACGGAAATAGAATTGTGGACGATAGTTATTGAAGAATGGAGTATGGCGTCCGCCTTCTTCTTTCTTCAATACGTATACTTGAGCATTAAATTTAAAGTGTGGTTTGATTGAACCTGGTTTTGCAATAACCATACCGCGTTCGAGTTCGTTTTTGTCTACACCACGAAGAAGCAAACCAACGTTGTCGCCTGCTTGGCCTTCGTCCAACAATTTACGGAACATTTCTACGCCTGTACATGTTGTTTTCTTATGCAAACCGAAGCCAACGATTTCAACTTCTTCGTTAACTTTCACGATACCGCGTTCGATACGGCCTGTACCTACTGTACCACGACCAGTAATTGAGAACACGTCTTCCACTGGCATCAAGAATGGTTTATCAACATCGCGTTGTGGAGTTGGAATGTATGAATCTACTGCTTCCATCAATTCATATACGCAAGCCAATCTTGGATCGTCTGATGATGCACCGTCTTCTGAACCTGCATCCAAAGCATGAAGAGCTGAACCGCGAATAATTGGAATTTCGTCGCCTGGGAAGTTGTAAGAGCTTAATAATTCTCTTAATTCCATTTCAACGAGTTCTAACAATTCTGCGTCAGCGATATCTACTTTATTCAAGAACACAACGATTCTTGGCACACCAACTTGGCGAGCTAAAAGAATATGTTCGCGTGTTTGAGGCATTGGACCGTCTGTAGCAGCGCATACTAATATAGCACCGTCCATCTGAGCAGCACCAGTAATCATGTTTTTAATATAATCGGCGTGACCTGGGCAGTCTACGTGTGCATAGTGGCGTTCGCCTGTTTCGTATTCTACGTGAGCTGTAGCAATTGTGATCCCGCGTGCTTTTTCTTCTGGCGCGTTATCAATAGAATCGAAGCTTCTCTTAATACCTTTTCCAAATTTCTTGTAAAGGCCCATTGTAATAGCGGCAGTCAATGTTGTCTTGCCGTGATCTACGTGACCGATTGTACCAACGTTCACGTGTGGTTTGGAACGATCAAATTTTTCTTTAGCCATTGTAAAGCTCCTAATTATAATATTGTTAATTAATTATTTATATTAAAATCAAATTTTCTTAGTAATAATTGTTCTTTATTACTGCTGGCTCATAATGCGAAAACGTCATTGTGTAAACTGCTCTTCCCTGACTGGCAGAGCGGAGCTTTGTTACATAACCGAACATTTCGGAAAGCGGAGCTATACAGCTAACTACTTGCATCGTTCCTCTTTGAGAAATGCCTTCGATTCGTCCTCGCCTAGAGTTCATATCAGATATTATATCTCCCATATATTCTTCGGGGGATACTACTTCGACCTTGAACACCGGTTCGAGCAATACTGGGTTGGCTTTTCTTACTGCATCTTTGACTGCTATTGTTGCTGCAATCTTATATGCTACTTCGGTAGATTCGCCTTCCTCGTATTTTGAATCCTTCAGCCTGACTTCGACATCAATCATCGGGTAACCATTTGGACCGACTTGTAATGCTTCGATTGCTCCCTGGCGAAGGGCATTGATGTAGAGTTCGGGTAGCTTGTCTTTTGTCAAGTCGCTTGTTATTTTTAGTCCTTCTCCCTGCTTGCCAGGTTTGATTACTAATCTAACATATCCAAACTGATTTTTAGATCCTGCCTGCCTATCAAACGTTCCTTCTTGTTCCACTTCTTGGCTTATAGTTTCTCTATATGCAACCATTGGTTTACCTACACGAGCGGGAACGTTAAATTCTCTCAGCAATCTATCTACTATAATTTCTAAGTGAAGCTCGCCAACTCCGCTTATAATTATTTGACCGCTTTCTTCATCATATTTGTATTTGAAAGTCGGATCTTCATCTGCCAGTTTATTCAGCGATTCTATCAGCTTTTCCTGATCGGCTAATGTTTTAGCTTCGATCGATTGATTGATTACAGGCTCGGAGAAGCTTATTTTTTCAAATATTATCGGCGCTTTGATATCTGCCAATGTATCTCCGGTGCGTGTCATCCTCAAACTTGGGATTGCTACTATATCGCCTGCTGTTGCTTCCGGCATTTCTTCTCTTTTGTTGGCATGCATTTTCAATATCTTAAGAACTTTTTCTTTCTTTTCGCTTATTGTGTTTTGCACAGATTCTCCGAGCTTTAACACTCCGGAGTAAATTCTAATGTAAGTAACTCTCCCGACAAAAGGATCTGTTACTACCTTAAATGCCAATGCTGAGAATGTTTCGTCATCGCTTGGTTGTCGTGTCAATTTCTTTTCATGATTGGCAACGTCGTAGCCCACTATTGGGGGCACTTCAAGCGGTGAAGGAAGATAATCAATAATTGCCTCGATTAATGGCTGAACTCCCACATTTTTGAGTGAAGACCCGCAGAACACGGGAACCACTTTTTGAGTTAAAGTACCTTTTTTCAAAGACAATTTAATCTCATCAATTGTTAGTTCTTCGCCATTTAAGTATTTTGCCAGCAAGTCGTCATCAAGTTCGGCGGCGGATTCAATTAATTTAGACCTATATTCATCAGCTAAATCTTTTAAAGCATCAGGTATATCACCTTCGCTAAAGACCGACCCATGCGAGTCGAAGTCAAAGAATATAGCTTTCATAGACATCAAGTCAATCACACCTTCAAAGGTATCTTCGGCACCAATTGGTATTTCGACAGGCACAGGATTAGCACCAAGACGTTCGCGCATCATATCCAACACTCTATAGAAATTTGCACCGGTACGATCCATTTTATTAACAAATGCGATACGCGGAACAGAGTATTGATCTGCTTGATGCCAAACAGTTTCGGATTGAGGCTCGACTCCACCGACAGCACAGAAGACAGCAACAGCGCCATCAAGGACGCGAAGAGATCTTTGAACCTCGGCAGTAAAGTCCACATGACCGGGAGTATCAATAATATTGATAGTATAGTCATTCCAAGTCACAGGAGTGCAAGCCGACATAATAGTAATGCCTCTTTCTTTTTCCTGCTCCATGAAGTCCATAAAGGCAGTGCCTTCATCCACTTCACCGAGTTTGTGCAGGTAACCGGAGTAGAACAAAATTCTCTCGGTAGTAGTAGTTTTCCCTGCATCAATGTGTGCCATGATACCGATATTACGAAGTTTTGATTTATCGCTGGTTATCGGCATAACTCTACATTCAGGCTTATAAATTTACAAAGAACGTTTAAAATTTTCATATTACCATTTAAAATGGGCGAAAGCTTTATTAGCTTCGGCCATTCTATGTGTATCTTCACGTTTTTTAACGGATGAACCTTCACCCTTCGAAGCGGCCATAAGTTCGGCAGCGATTTTGCCGGCCATAGTATTATCTCTACGGGCTTTAGCATATGTTTTGATCCAGCGGATAGCGAGAGCAATGCGTCTTTCTTCGCGGACATCAACCGGAACTTGGTAAGTAGCACCGCCCACTCTACGTGAACGTACTTCCAAGAGCGGAGCAACATTTTGAATCGCTTTGCGAAATACTTCCAATGGTTCTTGCTTAGCTTTTTCGGCAATTATATCAAAAGCATCGTAAACAAGTCTTCTTGCTGTATTCTTTTTGCCATCTAACATCACGTTATTAACAAATCTGGATACAATCATATCATTGTATTTTGGATCTGGCAACAATGGCCTTTTTTCTGCTCTTCTTTTTCTCATGTTTTTCTTTAGCTATAATTACAAAGCATTTTTTAAAAAATTATTTCTTAGCGCCTGGAGCTGCCTTACCGGCTTTTGGTCTCTTTGCGCCATATTTCGATCTACCCTGCTTTCTACCGTCTACACCTTGTGTATCGGCAGTACCGCGAACGATGTGATAGCGAACACCCGGCAAATCTTTTACTCTACCGCCACGTACGTAAACGATTGAGTGCTCTTGCAGGTTATGGCCTTCGCCCGGGATATATGCTGTTACTTCAAACCCGGATGTTAATCTTACGCGAGCCACTTTACGCAAAGCTGAATTAGGCTTCTTCGGTGTTGTTGTATAAACACGTGTGCATACGCCTCTTCTTTGCGGGCATGAGTCTAATGCCGGCGACTTGCTCTTTTCTACTATCTTTTTTCGACCTTTTCTAATTAATTGGCTAATAGTTGGCACTCAACTTCTCCATTAATATATAAATTATTTCTATTTATTTGTTATAGAGCTTACAAAATTAGCTAAACAATTCTTATTATCCAAATTTTTTTTGACTTTTTCCCAAAAAATTTAAAAAAATTCGAGACTTACGTGATTTTTTTCACTTTTTCTCGACTTTTTTACTTTTTTTCAACAGTCATTATAAACTTTTTTGTTTTAACAATTTAGATAATTCAAAAAGTTTTCAACACCGCTTTATGCTTTTTTGTAAACTCAAATGGGCTCAAAAATACGAATTTTTTCTTAATTTATTGTATTTTATTTATTTAGATGTTTATTGCGGAAATACTCTTTCTCCTAGCGCCATCATACCATGCAATATTAATTCTTTGTCATGTATGATTTCTGGATTCAATCCATCTGCAAATTCCAATCTACTCTTTATGCAGTCTGAATATCCGCCGGTTAAGAATATTGTTGGGATTTCTGTTGGGAAATGCTCTCTTATCATATTTTTCAATATATAATTGACTGCTCCTGCCACACTTTGAAACAATCCGGCATTTATTGCATCCTCTGTGTTCAGTCCGGAACTTTGAAATGTTGGATGTGGTTTGATCTCAGGTAGCTTTTCTGTATAATAATTCAGTGCTCTTGCTTGAGTATACAATCCCGGGATTATCACTCCACCAAGGCATACTTTTTTTGAATCGAGAAGATTGACTGTTATTGCCGTCCCACAATCTATTGTTATTAATGGCAGCATATCCTTTTGCAATGCTCCGACTAAGCCAAGCTTTCTATCCGAACCCATGCCTTGCACTTTAGAAAAGTCAATTATTCCTATTTCATCTAAAATCTCATTTGTCGATACTATATTAATACCAACTTCTCTAAATATTGAAATTATTGGTTTTGATATCGATTCATTCACCGAGCTGATTATTATATTTTTATAGCCTCCTGCAATTTTTACTACTTGAGTAATTGCTTTAGAATGGCTGTCTTTGTATCCTATTACTATTTTTTTCCAATCAGCTAATATTTTTATTCGGCTGTTGCCTACATCTATCGCTGCAATATGTTTACTCGAGACTGTATCTGACTGAGTCTCCATTATCTATAATCCTTTCGCTTGTGTCGTTAATTACTTTGAGTCTTCCATCTTCAAAAATCTCAACTGCTTTATAATCTTTGTCTTCGCCAAGTACTTTTATATTTTTACCAATAATATTAAGTTCTTTCACCCAGGCATCAAATAATTGATCATCATTGAGAGTGTTTAGGAAGTTCAATTCTTCAATCACTTTTTCTGTGATTTCTTTGATTTCTATTTTATATCCCAGCATCGCTAATGATACCGGATTGATATTTGGAATATCCGGAAATACCATTTGGTTTATATTCAATCCTATTCCGATTATCGAATAATCGCAAAAAGAACCAATAAAACCATGCTCAACCAAAACTCCACATATTTTCTTATAATTTCCGGAATGCTTTGCATAAACATCATTAGGATATTTTAGTCTGAATATATCGTCTTTGCATACTATATTCAATGCAAGCTTTACTGCAAGGCATCCCATGCCTTGAAATGCAATAATTCTTTTGAGATCTACTTGAAATTCGTGTTTAATGCCAAAAGAAAGATACAGATTGGCAGACTTATCACCAAGCCAGCGGTTAGAATTGCGTCCTTTGCCTTTTATCTGATAATTTGCAGTTACAGCAATCAATTTTTCATTTTTGATCAAACTTTTTGCTGCATCATTTGTCGAGTCTATTTCTTCGAAATGATAATGTTTCATTTTAGATATATTACTTTTTCACAGAATTAATAATATCTACCATAATCATATCGCTAATAATTGAAGCAGCTTTGCTCAATGCTTCCGGAATTGATTCAACATTAGAATTTAAACGCATAATTCTTTGAGTGTAAGTTTTATTATAAACCAGCTTCAATCCAACTTGCTCAGTTGATCTTTCGAGAAGATTCATACTCATTACTAATTCTGCCCAGCTTTCTCCGGGCTTGTCTTCGGCATTATATGCATCTATGCTTACAATTCTTCCTTCAATAATATAATCTGGCAGACTAATGCTTGAAGATTTAAATGCACCTTTTTTAAACAATCCGGCAGTACTGAATCTATTAGTAATAAAATCTGTAAGAAGGTCATTAAAATTTGATGCCCATCTATTATAATAATATGCTTTTATTCTATTAGAACCAATATGAGCTATTATTTGATCTGTATTAAACTCGTCCGAAATTGTCAGATGCCTTATTTGAAGTGCAATATCAAGTCCGGCGCCGGAAGATATTTGTATCGGTTCCTGCTTCAAACTGTAATATTTGATTTGAGGATATTCTGATTTTATATTTATACAAGAATTTATCGCCATTACGATAAAAAGTAACAACAAAATTTTTCTCATAATTTCTCCGGCTATTATTTCCAAGTTCAAATATAATATAAATTAAGCCCATTATAAAATTTAATTTATACAAATAAATAATTACAAACTGAAATACTCGACAATTTAGTTCGTTAATACATTTGAGAAATGATTGATTTTGCAAAGAATAACTAACCATTAGCAGGGCTACGTATTATTATTTATTTTTAATCAATTTGGAGATACTATGAAAAGAGTATTAGTCTTCTTACTTGCCTTAGCATTTATTTCTACAATAGGCAATGCACAAATCTTTCAGTCACCTCGAATAGCATTAGGTCTTGGCGCTGTTCATAGCGTCAACGAATCACCAATGGGCGATAGAGACCTGAATTTTTCTGCAGGATTATTTTATCGTCATCCGCTAACTAAATCCTTTAGCGGAGAAATAAATTTGGCCTACTTGCAAAATAGTGGCAAGTCTTCCTATTATTCACAAGAGTGGAGTACTAACCTATTTCAATTTGATGCACGTGCCCTCTACCATCCATTCATCATTAAGAATTGGCTGCCATACATAACACTTGGCGTAGGTGGATTAAATTTTTCTGCTGATAAGTATTCTGAAATTGCTAATAGAGTCTATAATGATCCTGTAGCTCAGGAAAAATTTGAAAAAGCTGAGAAAAGTGGTCTTACTGGCGTTTTCCTTGCTGGTTTAGGTACTGAATACCGCTTGTCGGGAGATTTATCTTTGGATTTCCAAGTTACATACAACGCCAGCTTCACAGACGATATTATGGGCGAGCATGATGCGCAGTATACTGATGAATCTAATATTGTCGATGGATATTGGAATTTCAGACTTGGCTTGGCTTGGGCTCCTTTCCCATACTCAGGCGATACTGATAGCGATGGATTATCTGATGATTATGAAAAACAAATCGGAACCGACCCTAATAAAAATGATACTGACGGCGACGGCTTGATGGATGGCGAAGAGCTTGACAAATGGGGCACTGATCCTAAGCTCTACGATACTGACGGCGATGGTATCAAAGATGGTTCTGAAGTTCTTCAAGGTACAAACCCTACCGACCCAAGTGATAATATCAAATTTGGTGCTAATGTTGGCGATTATTTCGTTTTAGAAGGTATTGAATTTGAAACTGCGAAATCTAATATTCTCCCTTCCAGCGAAAAAATATTAATGAAAGCATATAGAGCTTTGAAGGAATATCCAGAAATCAATGTTGAAATTCAAGGTCATACCGATAATACTGGCGATAGAGATCTGAACATGAAATTATCTCTTGATAGAGCTGAATCAGTCAAAAATTGGATGGTAAAAATGGGAATTGCTCCTGAAAGAATGACTACCAAAGGCTTAGGTCCTGACAAACCTGCTGCTTCCAATGATACGCCCGAAGGCAGACAAAAGAACAGAAGAATTGAGTTCTTGCGTACTAAATAAGAATTCTTTAGGAAATCAAATTAGAAGATTTAAAAAAGGGGTTGAATTTCAAATGAGATTCAACCCCTAAATATTTTATATAAAATAATTTGTATATACTATTTTTTTATACCCATAATCAAGCCGTCTCCAATAGGGACAAAAGCCACCTCAAAATCAGGATGCTGATTGAAAGCATTATTGAAAGATTTAATAGAACGAATATCTTCAGGATCTCTTTCCGGAGCAGCATCAAGCAAAAACCCAAATGCAAAAGCATTATCGGCAGCAAATATACCACCTTTTCTAATATGCTTTGCCAAATGTGTCAAATAATGATAATATCCTGGCTTATCTGCATCTACGAATACGAAATCTAATTGATGCTCAGGCTTGAAATTTTCAACAAATTTTCTGCCATCTTCATTAACAACACTTATAATATTATTGAGACCGGCATCATCGACCATTAATTTCACAAAATCTGCATAATCCTTTTCTTTTTCTACAGTTATTAATTTGCCATTTTCCGGCAAAGCGCGTCCCATAGTAATTGCAGAATAACCTGCCAAAGCACCAATTTCCAATACATACTTAGCATTAATTGATTTTAGCATAAACTGCAAAAATTTGCCTTGGTTGCCTGATATTCTAATATCCGGCATACCTTTAGCTTTAGCAGCTTTATTTAATTTCCTCAAAAAATCATCTTCGCTGCTGAAATATTCTTCCAAATAATTATTCAACTCGTCTGTTACTGCTGTTGGTTTAGACGACATTTTTATCTCCTTATGGTCTTGTTCCTAATCTAACATTAACATTAACGCCGTGATTATTTATAGTATTCACTAAAATGGACAATTGTTGAAGAGTAGAATCCAACTGGCTAGCAAAATTCTTATCATAAATAAGTCTGCTTGCAAGTCCATTTCCATTTTTTACATCCAAAACAACAGAATTAACATCTTTAACCAAGTCTTCAGCTCTAATAATAGTAGAATTGGAATTTGCTAAAAGAATATCAACATTCTGCAAAGTTACGTCAAGTTTGCTCAATAATTTTTCCAATTCAGGATCATATTTTTTAACAGCCGATTTAAGATCGGCCATAAGCACTTTAATATCTTTGACAGTAGTTTGAAGAGTGGAGTAGTTATCAGTCAAGAAAGTATTCAGTTTAGTAGAAACTTCTGATAAATTTTGCACAGAATTTTTCAAATTTGCAGCAAACTTTTTATCAGCCATAATAGAATTAGCTTCAGTAGTAAGAGTATCTAAATTTTTCACAAGTTTGATTAGGTCGGTACTAACTTCGCCAACTTGAGCAACAAGATCGGCAATATCAGAAGTAGCAAACCCGGGAATTTCCTTATTGATATCGAAGTTAGAAGCAGACTTACCAGGGTTAATTTCAATTTTTTTACCGCCAGTAATTTCGAGTATAGTGATACGAGCCGAAGCATCAGACTTAAGATCATCGATAAAGTCGAGATCTGCACTAATCAAGACAGCACCGTTATGATTGGAGATTGAAGTAACCATACCTCTTCTTACGCCATTAACGACGACAGGAGATCCATCGGTAATACCGCCGGAATTATTAAATATAAATTTGACAGTCTGTTTAGAGACAGACACATTAAGGCCCTTGCCGAAAGTGATACCTAAAATAAGAACAAGAATACCAATAACAGCAACAATACCTACCTTAATTTCATTTTTTTTCGAATTATTCATAATTTAACCATAAAAAAACAAAGCCCACGAAGGGCTTTAACGTATATAAAAGGTAAAAATTTCTAATTAAAAAGGTATTTCATCATCATGACGAGCAGAACGATCATCCAGAATCAAAGAATCTTCGAAAGAGTCATCCATTTCGGTCATAAAATGAGCATCGTCGAAATCATCCAACTTATGATCAGAAAAATCATCTTTAGATTTACGAGCATCCAGAAGCAACATATTATCGGCTAAAATTTCTACAATATGGCGTCTAGCGTTATTTTTATCCTCGAAATAACGAGTTTGCAATTTACCTTCAATATAAACTCTGGCACCTTTTTTAACAAGTTTATTACAAACTTCTGCTAAGCCGCGCCAAGCGACTACAGTATGCCAATCAGTATGTTCTTGCAGATTACCATTCCTATCTTTCCAAGTTTCGGAAGTAGCCAATCTAAAGGAAGCGACAGGAATACCACTTGGAGTAAACTTAAGTTCCGGATCCTTACCTACATTACCAATTAACATAACTTTGTTGAGAGTTCTCGACATACTATCTCCATGCTTACTAAACTAATATCACCGAACTACATATAAAAATAAGAAATTTTTTTCTATTAAGAAATATTTTTTTGGGAAACGCAAAAAATAATTAGAAGAAGAAAGGGGCATAAAAAAAAATAGCCCGAATTATAACGATTCGGGCGGCAGCTGTTGCGATAATTTTTGGGCTGTTTCTTTGATTACTTCCGGAGAATTATAGAAACCGGATTTCATTTTGGCCATAATCGAGCTCATCATCTGAGCTTCTGGGGAGATTTCGAGTTTATCGGCAGCTCTTGCACCTTTTTTATCCTCGCTTTTGATCGAAGCATCTCCCTTGCCGGAACTTTTTGCGGTTCCTTTAGAGGCATATACGCCTTCGGGTTTTATGGACGAAATATTCATTATATCACACTCTTCGAATAAATTAACACTGACTTTTGCTTATGCAAGCGTTTCAGTTTTTCACCGAGCACTCCGACTTTGCTTTTAAGTTCCGACAGTATTTTACTGTCGATTTTTTCAATTTCGGCTAAGCATTCACGGTATTTTTCCGTGTTTTGGATTTGGGCAAATCCTTGTTCGGTATCATACCATGCTTTTAGTGCTTGCAAAGCTTCTCCTCTCTTTTTATATATATCGGCAATTTTTTCAAAATCTTTAGTTTCATTTTCATCAAAAAGCAAAATATCTAATTGTTTTGTTTTTTCCAAAACAAAGTCTAAAAATTTTCCAATATTGTCGGCATTACACTTTCGCATTTGTCAGCTGTCCGCTCCCGAGTGAATTTGCAACTATTCGGGCAATTTTAAGAGTTAGCTCGGGCGGAAACTGCCTAACTACTTCTTTTGTCTGGTCATCAATTATTCTCAACACCATTTTTTTGCTCTCGTCATCGATTCTAAATTCGAGAAACAAATTGGCATCGTCGAGCATTGATTTCAATTTATTACCCAATTCTGTATAGTCCGGCGAGTTTTTCTTTCCGGATTCTTCATTAATGCTTGAAGTCTCTTGTTTTGCGCCTACATCCTTGTGAGCCTGTATTTCTTCCATGAATTTATCCGCAACCATTGCGTATTTATCTTTTCTTACATCAGACTTCAGCTCATCGAACTTATTGGTCGTCAGACCGCTTGTTCCTGTGATGGCGCTTATCATAGTCTATACCTCTTTAAGTCGGTAAAATTTAATATGAACTGCTCATCAGGCTCGAATATGCATTCGCTCCTGAAGACATTGTTCCGATTATTGAATATTGTCCTTGTGCCGTATAATATGAATTGAGATAATTTTCGTATTCTTTTTTTAATATTTCGGCTTGCTGGTCAATACTATCTTGCACTTGTGTAATTCTTTTGTCTGTATTTCTTATTTGTTCGTCTATTGATTTTTTTCTTGACTGTATCAATCCTGAGCTATCGCTATTAGAGCGTAGGCTCGACACTGCATCGTTGAGTTTGCTCACAAATCCTGTTTCTGAAGTAAACAAATCCGCTACTTTTTGCGAGCCATTGGCTTTTGCAAGGTAAGTTTTCAGTTTGTCTTTGTCGCTTAAAGTAAGTGTACCGTCTTGGTTAATTTTAAATCCGATATCAGTTAGATAATGTGGTGTGTCGGTATCTGTTCCGGGCACCAACTGTGTAGTTAGCAATGAGCGCAAACGCGATTGCAACGATGTAACGCCTGAATCGCTTCGCATCAAAGATCTACTCGAATTCAAAAAAGTCATCATTTCGTTATAACTTTTAACAAGCGGATTGATCAAATCTTCTACAGCTTTTGAATCAATCGCAGTAGTAAGCGAAATTGCAGCATCTTCTGCGTCTTGAACTTTCAAAAGATTGAAAGTAATACCATCTAAAGCATCTGATATTTCATTTGAATCTCGAGTAATTGCAATGCCGTCGAGTTCAAATTTAGAAGTCAGATCTGCAACATCTTTTGTCCTATATCCGGCTTCAGTTGCAGTAAAAACAGTACGATTGGCAGTATCAGCATTCAGAGAGGCAGTCCAGCCGAGTTTTTGTGTCAATTCAGTTTCTTCGACTATTACCTGATTAGACTGACCGGTTTCTTCAGCAGAAAGCGATAGTCTTCCAGTAGTTTCAGTATCTTTAACAAAAGAAGAATTAACAGTAATATCGCTAGTATTATTAATTGCTTCAGTAATTTTTTTAAGAGCCTGCTGATTGGTTTCGCTACCATCTAAAGCGACAGAAACTTCCTTAGTAGTATCGCCGGAAGTCAATTTAAATTTGTAAGAACCGGCAGCCATGCCGAAACTTTCAGACAAGTTAAGTTTTTTGGAAACCAACAAATCATTAGTAGCAAGTCTTTGAACTTTAGCAGAGTGAACTCCGACAGTAGCAGCGCTATTGACAGTAGCAGTAAGCGCCGAAGAATCGGATGAGCTAATAGAACGAGTAACGAAATCCTCATCGATTCCGTCGAGTTTGGTATATTCCCATTTATCGCCAATCTTTTTAAAATTGCCAAATTTATCGAGGCTAGAAGTCAAGCCGGACAATTTGGAATTAAGATTATTGTAGAAATTCTGCTTAGACTGCAAGTCGGTCTTGCGAGTTTTGAGATTAGTAACTCTACTCGCTTGAGATTGTTTATAAGACTCGACAAGCAAATCCAGCTGGGAATTACCGGAACTAACACCAGAGACATCACTCATACCAAGCCTCGAAATTATTCAAGATTAAAGGCTTTCGCCCAAGTATTTCTCAATTCAGTAATAATATATAAAGCTTCATCATACTTTTTTTGGAAGATACATCTCTGGCAATATTCGTAGAGACGATAGAGCCTGGTAGAAGTTTCTTCGTATTCAAAGTTGAGAGCACCCATCAATTCGATTAAGACTCTACTCATCTTATTGACGTCTTGACGTTTGCAGCTCACGATAAAAAGATCATACATTTTAAGAATAATTTTTTCCTTACTCCACGAGAGCACTTCTTGCTCAAGGTAAGCAGGGATTTTGGATTTAGAATCTTTTCCGCCACCATACATTTTGCTTGCAGCGAGTTGCTGAGCAGAAGTAGCCATAAATTACCTCATTAACTAGATTCTCAAATACATGAAAGACGGGCAAAGCTACCCGCCTTTCACATTGATATTATCAATAATTGTACCAATCTAATCTTGCTCAGCCATTCGAATCAGTCTTTATTATCTAAAGAGCTGCAAGAATGATGAAGGATTTTGATTAGCTTGGCTCAATGATATCAAAGATGTTTGTTGCAAGAACTGAGCTTTAACCAATTCCATTTGTTCAGTAGCAACATCTGCATCTTCAATACGTGAAATCGCGGCTTTATAGTTTGTCATTTGTGATTTCAACATAGTTTCCTGCGAATTCAAACGAACTTCGATACCGCCAAGATAAGAAGCAACTTTGTTGATGTTGTTCAAAGCTGTTGCAAGTGATTGCAAAGTTTGGTGCACATTTTTAGTTGCATTCGGATCGTTAGTGAATATACCAAGATCATTAGCAGTAATGTTGTTGAAATCTTCTAAGTTCAAACCGCTAACGCCAGCGAAGTTAGTCGAAGCACCTGAAGCGGAGCCGCGAGTAGCAGTAGCTTCGCTAGTAGCATTAAGGTCGAAATAGCTATTGTTATCAATATTGAAATCGGAATTACCGGTTGTCAAGTCAATTTCAATTTTCATCAAGTCATTATTACCATAATAACCCATCACCCAATCGCCGGAGAATGAGCCTTGAAGAAGCTGTTTTCCGCCGAACACAGTAGAGTCAGTAATAAATTGGATTTGTTGAGCCAAACGGTAAGCACCTTTTGATAGAGCAACTTTTTCGTCTGTGCCCAAAGCACCTGAAGATGCCATAGCAGTTGCATCTTTAATTTGAGTCATCAAACCATTGATTTGGTCTAATGCATCTTGAGCGATAGAAGTAACGTTTTTAGCATCACCGGCACTCATCAAAGCAGCTTTCAAAGCACCGTTTCTTGCTTGCAACGCACGCGATGTAATATAACCAGCAACGTCATCTGCTGCTGCGTTTATTCTCTTGCCTGTAGATAAACGCAATTGACGTAATGCAATATTATTGCTTGATTGAATTAATGAATTATAGGCATTTTCAGCCGGTATGTTTGTACGAATTCTCGATTCGCCGCTTATTGCTGTTGGCATAATAAACCTCCCTGTACAATTTTATTTCTTTGGGGCATCCTGCCAACCATTTCCATCCTCCTAATGTGATTTTCGTCACTTTTTCCACAAACTTTAGCTGTCTAAAATTTTTTTTTTATTTTTAGAATAGTGACTTAGCACTTTTTTTCTCTTATCGTCTTTATTTTATATATCTTTAGCCTCAATTTTAACTTTTTTTTATTTATTTGTTAAAGCTAATTTCGGCCTAATATTTTTTCTATTTTTTCTTTAGCTTTTTCTTTATGTTCTTTTTTGACATGCATACCGACAACTGCGAGCGCCGATAGCAAT